>DCTP01000058.1:0-12834 GCA_002329625.1 Leptolinea sp. UBA1437 | reverse complement strand
GATTGTTTCAAACGAGTCGATGTCGGAATCAAGTTGTGAAAAAGCGACACCGAAATTGGTTAAAAGGAGTAATAAAATAGAAGAAAACGCCAAAAATACAATTTTCAAATAACCATATTTTTTATTCTTGAAAGTGTTCATGATTCCTCCCCAAGACCAAAAAGGATGTTTTTTCGAAAGCAAATAATACTATCGGTAATATTACAGTCTTCAAACGGATATCAATACATTGTTCATTCAAAATTAAAATTGCTCATTCGCTAACGAAGAACAAAATTGAAATTTCTTTTGAGTGAGATACAAAATTATTAGATCACATCTTCTGCCTCGATCCTGGTTACTTCTCCTTTGTAAATGGTCGTTGCTAATTTGTCTTTTTTAACAATTCTAGATTGTCAAAACAAACAGTCGTTTTTGTTTTTTCCGGTCCTTCAGCGACGAGACCAAAAATCCCGCTCTTAAAGCGATTATCTATAAAAATGGTCAAGCGACTATCATTAATTTGAATTTCAAAGCTATTACCATCATTAATGATGGTAATTTTATTCATCCCGGAAGGGTTAAATTTCCTGCCTTTGATGTTTTCGGCGATTTTATACCACTTATCATTCTGATTGGCATAGATATTGACATATCCTTTTACATCTAAACCGACAAAATAATAATTAGAAGGATCTTGGGCGTTGAACATAATACCGGAATCACAACCTTTGCAGGCAGGATCAAAGCTTGTTTCAACGCTGATTTGATAGCCTTCTTCCGGCAACGGAATAATATTTGACGGGATAACGATATTCGATCTGCCTTCTTGTAAATCCATACTCCAGCAATACATGCCATCTTTAAATGAATATTCGATTGAACCCCAATCATAATTATCCGGTTCCAAATTCCAATCCGTGGTATCTTCCGAAAAATCCTGCTGATAAACAGTCTCGTATGATTTATTTTTGTTTTCATTTTGTGAAAAAGTTGTTTCAAAATTGAACAGAAGAACCAAAATTAGAGAGAGAATCGTCAAAGACCTTTTATAAAAAAGACTGAAGAGTTTGCTTTTGGAAGNNGTTTTCCCAAAAAATTGAATCAGATGCATTCCTAAATTTTTTGTTTAAGTATTAATCAAAGAAACGTTGAAAATAGTGTTGTATAAACATATTATAACGATGGATTTAAAAAAGAAAATAGGCAAATTTGGGGCCTATAGCGAATCTGATTTGATGATTTCGGGAACAAGGAAAATTAAGTCCGGTGAGTCATATTATTTTGACAAAATTTCGTTATTTTATGGCTCACCGTTTCTCTGCGCTTTTACATTTTGGAAATCATTCCGTTTATTTTGAATAGGAAAAACTCTCCGCGATTTTCTTTAGACTTTCACGATATTGTTCGATCAGATCGGTTGGTGCATAGGTAAAAACTTGGAAAACCCCGTTCTTTGCCTGAATGAATAAATGGCTGCTTTCGTAATTATTTTCACCGGCAGAGAAGTACGCTCCGACCCAATAAGCAGGGTATCCCTCCGCAGAATAAGTACTTTGTTGATGGTAAATTTCAAGATTATTTACCTGTTTTGCATAGTCATCAATGATGGTATCGGCTGCTTCTTCGGGAGAATTCCATTCGTTGAAATGCCGGATGATAAATAGGCAAGCTTTTCCATCGGATTCTTTCAGACAAAAAAGATCTCCGCTCCCTTCTTTCCGAAATGTGAATGGGGCAGAAATATCAATCATGTAGTTTATCAAATCAGATGAATTCCGCGAAGGATAAAGAGCCTGAAGAGGAAGAGTCACCGGGTTCATATGATACGGAGAATCAACTCCTCTATCCGGTGCTTCGTTTTCGTTCAGTTTCTTTTTCCTTACGTCCAGATTATCGAAATAAATAATGTTTTTTGTCCCTTTTGTTCCTTCCGCTCTCAAACCGACGGTACCTCCGTGAAAACGATCATCTGTAAATCGACTTGCGGACATGTCATTTATTCGAATTTCAAAATTATTTCCTTTATTGATCACGGTCATTTTATTCATATTGAGCGGATGATAATTTTGAGCTCGGACGGTATCGCTCACTTGTGTCCATTTCTTGTTATTGAAAGCGTAAACGCTGAGGTCACCGTCGGTTTCCAGTTCCGCATAATAATAGTTATCCCAATCCTGGAAATTGAAAATGAGACCCGACGAACATCCTTCACAAGTCGATTCAAATTTTGTATCCAGACTGATTTGATACCCTTCTTCGGGAAGATTGATTTTTATTTTCGATTTAACTGAAAGCCCTTTGTCTTGATTTAGATTCATTTCCCATTGAAACAGTCCTCCGGTGACAGAATAAACCATGGTTCCCCAATCTTCTCGATTCGGTTTGACTTCCCATTCTGAGGACTGTTCGGAAAAATCCTGCCTGTAAATCAAATCGGAAGCTTCTTCATTTATTTCGCTTTGTGAAAATGTAATTTCAAAATTGATAAGAAAGAGGATTATCGATGAAATCGCCCAAAATCCTTTTCTTAAAAGCCCGACGAAATTATTTTTGTCAGCGCCCATTTCTATCTCCGTTCTTTAAATACAAGAGCTTTATCCAGAAATTTCAAAGAACTCTATAATCGCTATCGGGTTAAATGATCGATTTGTACTTCATACAAAGGTTATGTTGTATATACTTATTATAGTGTGTGGCGAAAAGAAAGTGTTATTTTTATCTTGTCTTTTTTTTTGCCACTCGGGCTCGGAACAGAGAAGAATTTTGAATTTCCATGGCCCCAATGTTTTCGAAACGAAGACGGAAAGGCAATGAGGACCAAGGGGAAAGGTATAATGAAATTATAAAGAAATGGCTATGTTCTTTATCCGATTCTAAATATCGAATGCTGTTTTATTAAAGTGGCGATTTTTTTCGAAAAAATTTTTCAGATTCTTATTTTCGAGGCGGGTCCTGTCAAAAAAAAGAGGCTCTTTATGGATTATCAGTTGAAATACGGGAAAAATAATTTATCAATTTGTCTCGACGATAATTCGGACGTTATGGTTGTGAATCCAAAAGATTCCTCCGCTTTGAAGGATCCGAAAGCGGCATTAATTCAGGAAATCCTATCCCCGATCGGGACCTGTTCACTCAAGGAAATGATACCGAAAAGCGACCGAATCGGCATTATCTTAAATGATATTACTCGCGCAACTCCTTCCAAAATGATTTTGAGCGCGATCTTAACCGTATTATCGGAAGTCCCGACCGATCGTATTTCTTTGTTTGTCGGAACGGGGACGCATCGAAAAAATACAGATGCCGAGCTTCGCGAAATGTTCGGTTCAGCAATCACAGAGTCGTTTCGCATTATACAAAATGATTCCGCTGATGAATCCACCCAAGTATTCCTTGGGAAAACTTCGTTTGGGCATGAAATTCGGTTAAATCGGGAGTTGGTAAACTGCGGATTGGTAGTACTGACTGGCTTTATCGAACCGCATTTTTTTGCGGGATTTTCCGGCGGTGGAAAAGCAATCATGCCGGGCATGGCTGGAAACCGAACGATTTTCGCGAATCACGGAGCGGAAATGATCGCAAATCCCCATTCCGTTTGGGGAATCACAAGCGGGAATCCGATTTATGAAGAAATACTCGAGATAGCCGAGAAAATTGAAAGATCATTTTTAGTGAATGTTGCAATGAATTCCAAACATGAAATCAATGGGGTTTTTTGCGGAGAAATTTGTCATGCACATCAGACCGGGTGTAATTTTGTCAAACAAAATGTGATGGTGCCGGTCCCCAAACAATTTGATATTGTAATCGGAACGAATTCGGGTTATCCACTGGATATAAATCTTTATCAGACGGTAAAAGGCATCAGCGCGGCTGCCAGAATTGTGAAAGAGGGCGGAACCATTCTGATTGCCTCGGAATGCAGTGATGGAATCCCCGAACATGGCATGTTTAAGACGCTCTTGAAAAATACAAAATCTCCTGAGGCTTTTTTCGATAAGCTCCGGGAACCTGGGTTTCTTGTTCAAGACCAATGGCAGGTCCAGATCCTCATGCAAATTTTACAGAAAGCGAAAGTCTGTCTTTACTCCGACAGATTATCGGACGAACAAATTCGGGCTTGTCACCTGTTCCCGGTTCATTCAATCGAGGAATTCTTTCGAAAAGAAGGAAAAGGAAAATCCATTTGTATTATGCCTGAAGGTCCATTGACAATTCCTTATTTGGCATAAAAAAATAATCATCTGAAGTTGATTATGAAAAGCGAAAAAGAAAACAAAAATGAATTAAGAGGAACGATCAATCCACCCGATCGTTTTATTACAAAGATTTGGAAATCCTGAGATTCGGCAGAATCCAATATCCGAATTTATAATTTACATAGAGACGAATTGTTCCTTTAGATGAAAGGGGTAAAAAAATGACATTAAAAGTCGGAATGTTAACCAGCGGTGGGGATTGCCAAGGGCTTAATTCTGCCATGCGCGGGGTCGGAAAAAGATTATTTGAAAATGACCCTCAGACCGAGGTTTATGGCTTTTTGGATGGTTATGCCGGTTTGATGCAGAGCAATTATCGTGTGATGCAACCCAGTGATTTTTCCGGTATTCTGACTTTGGGCGGAACGATTTTGGGGACATCCCGTCAAGTATTTAAGACGATGAATGATCCTTTGTACCCCAACCGCAGTGACGGACCGACCAAATTGGAGGGGATGATACGCACCTACAAAGATCTAAATTTGGATGGATTGGTGATCCTCGGTGGAAACGGTACGCATAAGACCGCCAACCTGCTTTCCGAAAATGGATTAAACGTCATAACATTGCCCAAAACGATAGATAATGATTTATGGGGAACCGATATTACCTTTGGTTTCCAGAGTGCTGTGAATATCGCAACGGAGGTGATTGACGGAATTCACTCCACTGCATCCTCCCATGGGCGGGTATTTATTATTGAAGTGATGGGGCATAATGTCGGCTGGATGACTTTGCATGCCGGGATAGCCGGCGGTGCCGATGTTATATTGATTCCGGAAATCCCTTATGATCCACTGGCTGTAGCTGCAGCGGTGAACAAGCGTGCCCGAGAGCATAAACGCTTCTCGATTATTGCGGTAGCGGAAGGTGCGAAAACAAAAGAAGAAGCAAAAATGAGCAAAAAGGAATATGCGGAAAAGATCGGGAATCTTCCTTTCTTATCCGTTGCTTACCGATTGGCTTCGATCTTGGATAAGTTGACGGTTCAGGAAGTTCGCTGTACGGTTCCCGGGCATTTCCAACGCGGCGGTTCCCCGTGTGCTTACGATCGGGTATTGACGACCGCTCTGGGTGTCGCCGCCGCAGATTGGGTAATTCAAAAAAAATTCGGTGTCATGATCGGGATGGTCAATAATGAGATCGTCGGAATTCCTCTGAAGGATGTTGCCGGAAAAGTGAAGTCCGTACCGACGAATCATCCCTTAATTCAATCGGCGCGAAACATCGGTATTTATTTCGGAGATGAAGATTTAGAAAATGGCTAAACCACTTATCGTCGCGGCAATTGATGTCGGTTCTCATGATGTTATCATGAAAATTGCCAGCTTAAAATCCGATGAACCCCCTAAGATAATCGATGAGGTGCAACGGACTATTCCGATGGGCGCCGATACGTATTCAACCGGAAAAATCAGTCAAAATCTATTGAATCAGACGATTGAAGTTCTGAAGACATTCAATAAAANNTCAAACGATCGAAGTTCTCAAGACATTCAATAAAAAGATGGAGGAATACAAAGTCAATACGGTTCAGGCTGCTGCCACCAGTGCCTTTCGGGAAGCCGCTAATCAGCTTTTTGTTGTTGAACAAATCCGCAGATTAACCGGTATTGAGGTAGAAGTTCTTTCGAGCGGAATGGATTCATATTATCATCAGGTCGCCTTATCGGAAACGATTCCTGACTTTACGGAAATGATCCAAACCAATGTTTTGATCGTAAATATCGGATCCGGCAGTATTCAGCTGACGTTATTTAATGATGGGAAATATATCAATACTCAGAATTTTCGTCTGGGACCGTTACGTATTCGTGAGCTGCTGGGAGATCTGGAACGGCACTCGACAGATTTCGGCGGATTAATGACCGAGTATATTTCGGGAGAACTGAATTACTATAAAACCTTCGGACCGAAGCGGGCAACTTATCAGAATCTGATCGTTTTAGGCGGATCATCCCGTTACATTAAGCATGTAGCCGGTTGGACGAGCAAAAAGCAAGGGCAAATCAAGAAGGAAGATTTTGAAAGCTTTTTTGAAAAATTAAAAAGCGGTAATCCGAATGATCTCCCGCGACTTTCCCAAGTACCTTCCGAACAAGAGACATTAATGCTGCCGACTTGTATTGTTATCGATGAAGTATTGCAATTCACCGGAATCGATCAGCTTTATCTTTCGGATATCGATCTGACAACCGGAATGCTTTACAAAATGGCGAACGAACTGCAAAAATATAGGTTTAAACGAGATCCGGATATCAACCGGATAGAGTCGGCAATTTATTTGGCGAATCGTTATCGCACGGATAAAAAACATTCGCAACATGTAAGTCATTTGGCGGTCTGTCTGTTTGATTTGACGGTCAAGATTCACGGATTACCAAAAATTGCGCGTGTATATCTTGAAATGGCTGCTATATTGCATAATATCGGCAAGTATGTCAGCATGGAAAATGACGGTGTGCGAAGTTACAATATTATCCAATCCAATGAATTGATCGGTTTGAGTGAAAGAGAACTCGAAATTGTTGCTCTAACCGCTTGCTTTCATAACGGAAGGGTTCATCCGAATGATCCCATGCTGCAAAAACTGACTTCGGACGAAAAATTAATGATCCTCAAACTGATTTCCATTTTAGCTTTGGCAAACTCTTTGGATGCGGGTCATCAACAAAAAATCGAAATTATAAAAACGCGGGTGGAAGACGATCGCTTAGAAATATTTATCNNGGATTTTACTTTGGAATTATGGAATTTTAATAAACATATCGGCTTATTCCAAGCATTATTCGGATTGCACCCCGAAATTAAATTACTCAAATCAAAGAAAATATAATTCACTTTTTTCAGTCGGATTTCGAATTTGACCGGCTTCATCAAAAAAGGAACAGAAGACAGATGTACGGAGATTTTTTTGATAATGATCAATCATTCCTATCGCGGATAGATGATTTGATTGATTTTAATAATGTCGATTTACCCGCCATCGAAGAATTTCCGAGCCGTTTTATCAACCGGGAATTAAGCTGGCTGGAATTTAATGAACGGGTGCTTGAAGAAGCGAGAGATAGCGAAAATCCACTGTTTGAACGTTTGAATTTTCTTTCCATCACCGGTTCCAATCTGGACGAATTTTTTATGATCCGAGTCGCTTCGCTTAAGGATCAGTACAATGCCGGCTACACCTTACCGGATCCGGCCGGCTTATTGCCGGAGAAACAACTGGAATTGATCTCGGATCGGACTCACGAAATGGTCCGAAAACAGTATTCTACTCTCTTGCGATCGATCATCCCCGCATTGGAAAAGAACCGAATCGAAATAATCAATTCGTCCGAATTGAATCCGACGCAAAAAGATTATGTTAAGCGGTATTTCGAATCAACCGTTTTCCCGGTGCTGACGCCGTTGGCGGTTGCTGCCGGCTCGCCTTTCCCATTAATTGCCAATAAAACCATTAATTTGATTGNNGAATCCCGACTGCAAAGAATCAAAAAGGACAGAGAATGCCGTTTGCCGTCGTACAGATTCCCGCAATCCTTCCCCGTCTTTTACAGCTGCCTTCCGAAGAAGGGAATGCGCAATTCATCTTATTGGAAGATATCGTATCCGAACATATCGATCGATTATTCAGCGGAGTAAAAATCGGAACGATCTCCTGCTTCCGAATTATGCGAAATGCGGATTTGGATATTGATGATGAAGACGCAGCTGATTTACTGAGTGAGATCGAGACACAAGTTCGGCAACGACGATGGGGTGAAGTCATTCGTCTGGAAATTCAAAGCGGATATGACGAAGAGATCCTGCCTATTCTTACGGAAAATTTTGAAATCAGCGACCGAGATCTGTATGAAATTCCGGGACCGTTGGACTTGACTTTCTTATCGAAGCTGCCTCCGTTTTTCAAAGATCGTCAGAATCTTTTTTACCCTTCCTTTACGCCTCAGCCATCATCGGCTTTTTATGGAAAGGATGATTATTTTTCGGTTATACGGGAGAAAGATGTGATCTTGAATCACCCTTATGAAGATTTTGATACCGTAATCGAATTGATTCGGCGAGCGGCTGAAGATCCCAACGTGCTTGCGATCAAACAGACCCTTTATCGGGTAGGCGGCCAATCACCGATTATCACTTCTTTGGCCGAAGCGGCAATCCGCGGAAAACAGGTTTTGGTGTTGGTTGAGCTGCGAGCTCGGTTCGATGAAGAGAATAATATTCAATGGGCAAAGAAGTTGGAACAAGCCGGTTGCCATGTGATCTATGGATTGGTCGGCTTGAAGACGCACAGCAAAATTACGTTAATCGTACGAAACGAAGAAGACGGGATTCGACGCTATGTGCACCTTGCTACCGGCAACTATAATGAAACAACCGCCAGAATATATGCAGATTTAGGGCTTCTGACTTGTTCCGAACCGTTCGGTCGCGATGCCACGGATTTTTTCAATATGATTTCCGGTTATTCTATGCCCTTATCCTGGCGGAAGTTGATTCCGGCGCCGAGGTGGCTGCGGATCGATACTCTGAATCGGATTGAGCAGGAAATGAAAAATGCTCGGGAAGGAAAGCCGGCTGTCATTGTGGCAAAGATTAATTCGCTGGTAGATCCGGAGATTATCGATGCTTTGTATCGCGCTTCGCAAGCCGGGGTGAGGATTACCTTAATTGTTCGCGGTATTTGCTGCCTTCGCCCGGGCATTAAGAATTTTTCAGAAAATATCCATGTGCGGAGCATTGTCGGACGATATCTCGAACATTCACGGATTATTTATTTCTATAATGACGGTCAGGAAGACCTATTCCTTTCGAGTGCCGATTGGATGCCGCGAAATTTAGATCGCCGAATCGAATTGCAATTCCCGGTCGAAGAAAAAAGTGCACGGATGCGGGTATTTCATGTTTTATATGTTCAGCTGATGGATACAGATCGAGCCAGGATAATGAGGCCGGATGGGACGTATCATCGGGTGGATCGTCGTCGAAAAGAAACGTTTGACAGTCAGGTTCGATTATGTCATGATGCCATCGAAGCTGCGGCTTCATTGAATCCCGAGCCGAGGATGATGGACCGTTATATTCCCAGTGAGGTGAATGCGACCGCGGTTTTCAAGGACGATAAATAAATTATAGAAAACAACGATGATTTATTGACACGATTTCCTTGAGATGAGGTCATTTTTTATTCGGATTCCCTTAAAAATAATGGATTATCTGATACATTAAAGCAATATGAAGAAGAAAGAAACGGATATTAAAAGCCGTGATATCAGGATTATCCGCATCTATTTCTTGGTCTTGATCGGCGGAATGGGTGCAGCCAACCCGTTTCTTAATCTATATATGTCCCGTCAACATTTTTCAGGTGCTGAGATCGGATTGGTTATTTCTATCGGTTCGGTCATCGGGTTGTTTGCCGCTCCATTTTGGACGAGAATTCATATGGAGAGCCGGTACCCGATTAAAATGCTTTCCGTTTCACTGATTATGAGCGGAATCGCGACGGTACTATTCGGATATCAGACAGCATTTTTGGGGATGGCTGTTTTTTATTGTCTGCGTACGTTGTTTAATGCCGGGCATTTTACCACTGCAGACATGCTGGCTTTACGGGCAATCGATGGCACTCGAGTCGGATATGGGAGCATTCGTTTATGGGGTTCATTGGGATGGTCTTTCGTGGTGCTGCTTACCGGTTGGCTGAACGGCAAATTCTCGATTCGATCCGGCTTTTTTCTGTATGCGGCAATGAATTTGATCGCCGTATTTGTACTGGCACAATTAAGTCCACAGAATCGTTCTGCATCAGCCCCGGTAAATGCCGGTGTTTCGCGATATTTCAGCGGAATTGTTGATTTATTCCGTAATCCGGCATTGTCCGGTTTTGGTCTAATGACAATTATCACCGCAATCGGTAATTTGGGTGTCTTGAATTATGAGACGATTTATTTGGATAAATTGGGAGCCAGTGACAGCATTATCGGTGTCGCCTGTATGGTGAGTGCGGTGGTTGAGGTACCGATGATGCTGATCAGCGATAAAATGATCCGTCGATTCGGACCGATAAAAGTAATCCGTGCTTCATTATTTGTTTACAGTGCGGTGCGGCTGGTGGTGTTGTTATTCCCCAGCGTCACAACCGTTATTTTAATGCGGGCATTGGGCGGAATCGCTTTCAGCCTTTTAACGATCGGACAAGTCGTGTTCATTAATATGACTTTGCATTCAGAGAAAGCGGGAACGGCATTGGTGATTTTTACGATTACCATTCCGACACTCATCAATATTCTTTTGACGCCTTTATTCGGCTCGATCTACGATAATTTGGGAGCCGGTTGGTTATATCTTATCAGTATGTCAGGGTATTTGCTCGGTGCGCTTATTTACAATCGTTATTATCAAAAACATCCGGTATTTAAAAATTAATATTTGTTGAAATAACCGAATATTAAATATTTCGGCAGACACTCGATGATAAACTTGCCTATTAAAGTCAGTTTACATTGCGAAGTTGCAACCATTCCGCCGGTAAAAACGTCTTTGAAATGAAGAATAAATCGATCGGAGAGCGGAGGTTCCTATGCGACATTGTCAATTGAAAATCTTGTTTATCTTATCCGTTATGATATTAATCGGATGGTTGATGTCGGTGGAAATAATTTTTGCGGCGGACAACGAAAATTGTCAAAGCGCATATTTGCAAGCGGGAAATTGCGTTTATAAAACCTTCAATAATGGTCGCCTCCGCATCCGAACTTCACCGGATACTTCTACAAATGTAAATATTATTGCCAATTTGGATGAAGGAACATTAATGACTGTTCTTTCCGGTCCAATCTGTAATTCGGGGTATGTTTTTTGGAAAGTGAGAACGGCGAATGGGATTGTCGGTTACGTGGCGGAAGGAGACAACTATCAACGTTGGCTCACGCCGATCGATCCGGTGAATTGTAATTACCTGAATCAAAAAACCGTTCCCTCGGAANNCGGAAATTCCCTCCGATTCGAAAGGAAAATATTGTCCGTTGACGGATTGCGCCTGTTCTTATCTCAGGGTCGGCGACTATGTCAAAGTTTCGGACAGCGGCCCCAATGCGATCCGAAGCGATCCCGATTTGCATCCAGCCGATAACATTATTTATCGCGCTCCTTCCGGAAGCGGCATGCAAATTATCGAAGGCCCTTTCTGCAGTTGGGGTTGGTTGGTATGGAAAGTTCGAACGGATAACGGTATCGAAGGTTATACTCCAGAAAGCAACGGGAAACAATGGTGGCTAATCCCGGATGAAAGCAGAAAAGGCTTTTCGAATAACGCTTGGAATCGGCCGTATTTTCCGTGGTATTCTCCGACTTCCGTTCCGCCCTCCGCTTCGTATCCGATTCAAAACGCAGTCGGAAACTGTACGCTTTTATCTTCAACGCCGCCATATCTAACGAAGTTTTCCGTCAATGAGGAAACGGATTTTTCATGGACTGTTCGTAACGATTCGGGTGTTACCTGGACTACAGATAATTATGACATCGCCTATATAGGCGGGACAAATCTATTAAAACGAAAAGAAAACATTCGCCGAGATTTCCCGTATGATGTTCCTCCAGGCGGTACACTCTCATTTATCGTCGATGCCGTTGTTCCGTCGTTCCCTGGAATTTATACGATGACCTACGGGGTTGTTCAAAATTATGAAATCGTCTGTTCGGTGAATGTGACCATCAAAGTCGAATATTAATCCGATCAGAAGATCGAAAATCGGTCGAATGTTGCATAATATCCGAGTACAAAAAAAATTGATTTTCGCAGAACATAAGGTATAATTGTTGAGGCTTGATCCGGGAATCAAACGGACAAGTTTAATTTGCCAACTTCCCCTTACAACAGCGGAATGACGCGGGTGATAAGGTGAAGTGAAGATTGGAGAATCAGGAATGAAATACGCTATTATAGAATCTGGCGGGAAGCAGTACAAAGCAATCGAAGGGGCTTTTGTCACTGTTGATCGGCTGGAAGCTGAACCGGGATCGGAACTGACGCTTGATCAGGTTTTGTTGGTTGTCAATGACGGTTCGGTTTCGGTGGGCAGCCCTGTCGTAAAAGGTGCGACAGTCAAAGCTGTGGTTGTAGGCGAAGAGAAAGGTCCGAAATTGACCGTTTTCAAATATCGTCCAAAGAAACATTATCGAGCAAAGACCGGACATCGTCAGGTTTATACTCGGATCAAGATTGAAGCGATTGAGGGGTAGTAAATTATGGCACACAAGAAGGGTGGCGGTTCAAGCCGCAATGGTCGTGATAGTAATTCGCAACGTCTTGGCGTAAAGAAATTCGGTGGTGAACTGGTTTTGTCGGGCAATATTCTGGTCCGCCAGCACGGAACAAAAATCAAACCCGGCTTAAATGTCGGTGTCGGTCGAGACTATACGCTNNTTCGCAACCACTACCGGAACGGTTGTCTATGAGACGCTTCCGAGCGGGAGTAAAAGAGTCAACGTTGCGCCGCTGGAAATAAACGAAGAATAAAATTGTCACTGAATCGTCACCGAAGCGAAATTAGGCGACGAATTGTGAAAGGAAAGAAAAAATGAAAAAGAA
>DCTP01000028.1 GCA_002329625.1 Leptolinea sp. UBA1437 | reverse complement strand
ATCATGCAAGAATTGCGGCGTAACGGGAAAACGATTATCCTAATCACTCATAAATTAGAAGAGGTCAAGAAAATTGCAGACCGCTGTGCCATTTTACGGCGCGGGAAACTGATCAAAGTTTTAGATGTCAGCCAAACCTCAACGCTTGAAATGGCTAATTTAATGGTAGGAAAAGACTTTTCATTTGAAATCAATAAAACGCCCGCTCACCGAGGTGAGGTTGTACTCGATATCGAACATCTTTCCGTTCGCAGCGAAAATAAAGTAGAAGTTGTGCATGATGTTTCTTTTAAAGTGCATCAGGGTGAAATATTCGCCATCGCCGGTGTATCCGGCAACGGACAGGTGGAAATTGCGGATGCTATCGCCGGTTTGATTCCGGTTCATTCGGGTACCATCCGCCTTAACGGCCGGGATATTACGAACCTGGATGTCCGGGAGCGAACCGAAGCCGGGATATCCTATATTCCCGAAGACCGCCAGCAAGTTGGGATGGTAGCGGATATGACCCTGGCGGAAAATATGGCAATTAAGTCCTATTACCGGGAACCATTTGCAAAAAGAGGAATTCTGCAGCCGGAAGTGTTCAAGAATTATGCTGAAAAATTAGTCCGAGATTATGATGTCCGTACCGGGTCCGGCGTGGATACACCAATGGGTTCTCTCAGCGGCGGCAATCAACAAAAAGTGTTAGTAGCCCGCGAAATCGGATTGAATTCCGTCTTGATGATTTTTGTTCAGCCGACACGCGGTTTGGATATCGGCGCGATTTCTTACATTCATCACCAAATCTTGGATGAACGTGGGAAAGGAAAAGCGATCCTATTAATCTCATTGGAATTAAGCGAAATCATGGATTTAGCGGATACCATCGGGGTGATTTTCCGAGGAGAATTGCTTAAAATTGAAGATGCATCCAAAATGACAACATCCGAAGTGGGCAGATATATGATGGGGGTGAAGGAATGACCGACCAGAAAAATGCCAATCCCAATAAAAATGCTTTTCGGCCGATTGATTTATTAGCAGATGAACGCTGGAACAAAATTTCCATCCCGTTTATTACAATTCTGCTGACTATTTTGGTCGCTTCTTTGATTATGATTTTAATCGGTCGCAGTCCGGTAGTCGCTATGAGAAGCTTCCTGCAAGGATCCGGTTTATGGCCGAAAGCAGTCTACACCCCTTCAAAGGGGATGCTGACGGATCTTTTTTCTTTCCTTGGAATTTTCTCACCAATGTTGTTGGCGTCGCTTGGCGTCGTTGTGGCAATGAAAGGTGGAATGTTTAATATCGGTATTTCCGGCCAGATGCTGGCTTCCGGTTTTCTGGCAACCGTATTTATCGGATACAGTGATCTTTCTAGCACGATTGCCAGACCACTGATTTTGCTCATTGGGATTTCGGTCGGCGGTTTGCTCGGCGCATTGATCGGCTATCTGAAGTACCGGTTTAATATCCATGAAGTCGTTTCCACCATTATGTTTAATTACATTATCAGTTACATTACAGGATTCTTCATTAATGGGTATTATGCTGATATGATCACCCGTACTTCCCGGGCGGTACGAGCTGCCGCCAGGCTGCAAGTGAGTGATTTGACATTTATGGGGCAAAAAATCAGTTTTCCGTTAGGGCTGCCGATCGCCCTGATTGCGGTTTTTCTGATTCAATTCTTTATTAATCGTACCGTCAGCGGATTTGAAATTCGCATGATCGGCTCCAATCGGATTTGCGCTCAATATGCCGGCGTCAAAGTCGGTCGCGGATTAGTTCGGGCAATGGCAATTTCCGGAATGCTTGCCGGCTTGGCTGGAGTCACAATGTATTTGGGATATTACAATACAATCGTTCCGAAGGAGCTTTCTTCCATGGGGTATGATTCGATAGCTGTCGCCCTTTTGGGCAATCTGAGCCCATCCGGTTGCATTTTTGCTTCTTTCCTGATTACGATCTTTCAGAAAGGAGCGGTTTACATGAGCTCATCCACCGGAGTTGCCAAGGAAATTGCTTCTGTAATTACCGGTATTCTTTTGCTTTTCAGTGCGACAGGAATTTATATTAAACATGTCGCACAGCGTACCCGGGCAAAACGATCCATTCTCCCTTCATCAAATAAAAATAATCCTAATGGAAACGGAGGCACCCGCATATGAACGTTGAAGCAATCATTATCGACGGAATGGCCTTTGCTTTGCCGATCTTTATCATGGCGATCGGAGGGATTTACAGCGAAAAAAGCGGTATAACCATGTTGGCTCTAGAAGGATTGCAAGGGTTCGGCGCATTTACTGGCGCTATAGCGGTTTTAATCCTTTCTCCAGTAATCGGAGAAAACTCGCCCAAATTAATTTATATCGCCATCTTCGCCGCCATGATCGGAGGCATGATCTATTCCATGCTTCATGCTGTGTTGAGCATTCACTTTCTGGCAAATCAAGTCATCAGCGGAGTGGTTGTCAATATTCTGGCTGCCGCTTTAACAACCTTTTTAACCAGCCTCCTAAATGAATCGCTCACGGGAGAAGCTTCGAATAAGATTCAACTGGGAGCCGCACCTCGTTTTACCGTTCCTTATCTATCTTCTGTCCCGATACTGGGTGCATTTTTCAAAGATGTTTATATCTTTGTTCCCTTCATCATGTTCTTTGCGCTCATTGCCTGGTATGTGCTTTATAAAACCCCTTACGGTTTACGGTTACGCGCTTGTGGCGAAAATCCCTACAGTGTCGATGCCGCCGGCGGAAACGTCAACGGCATCCGTTTCAGCGCAGTGATGATTTGCGGATTTCTATCTGGATTAGCAGGCATCTTTTTCGCCTATTCAACATCCGCAAATTTTTCACCCAGCATTTACATGGGATACGGTTACCTAGCCATTGCGGCGCTGATCTTCGGAAACTGGAAAATATTACCAACCTTGGGAGTTTGTGTATTTTTCGGTCTGGCAAAATCCGGAGGTTACCAGCTCACATTGGCGTTAGGGCTTTCCAGCAAAGTTTCAGATCTTTTCCTGACTATCCCATATATCCTGACATTACTGTTATTGATCTTCTTCTCAAAACATAACCATCCGCCGAAAGCAGTCGGCCAACCGTTTGATTAGGAGTAGCATCAAACACTGCGAACCCGAACGAAAAATATCCTGATTTTTCTGAGGGGAATTGACACGAAATAATTGCCATGATATATTCAAAACGGAATTAAAAAGGAAAAAATCATGAAATCAGCAGGAAGAGTTCCAAATCAGGTCGTCATCAATTGCATCTGTTGTCATTTCGGATCTCATCTGCTGCTTTTTTATTAAAGAGAAGAGTTAATATTCATTAATATAAATAATCACTAAGATCGTGAAGCAGCAGAAAAGAAAAATCTGCTGCTTTTTTTTGTTTGAAAGGAGAAAAACAAATGAAAATTTATCACTCTGTTACGGAACTAATCGGTCATACACCATTATTGGAACTGTCCCGTTATGAAACTGTCCACAACTTATCCGCCACGATTTTAGCGAAAATCGAAAGTTTTAATCCCACCGGAAGCGTCAAAGACCGTCCCGCTCTGGCAATAATCAATCGAGCTGAAGCAGATGGATTGCTGAAGCCTGGTTCAGTAATTATCGAGTCGACCTCCGGGAATATGGGAATCGGACTTGCTTCCATTGCATCAGCCAGAGGATATCGGTTAATTTTAACCATGCCGGATACTATGAGCGTCGAACGACGTCAACTGCTGAAGGCATACGGAGCCGAATTGGTCCTAACGGAAGGAAAACTTGGCATGGCGGGAGCCGTTAAAAAAGCAGAAGAACTGGCTGCTGCCATTCCCAACAGCTTTATCCCGAATCAATTCAATAACCCGGAAAATCCGTTGAGCCATCAATCCTCCACCGGACCGGAAATATGGGAAGATACCGGTGGAAAGATCGATATCTTTGTCGCGGGAGTCGGAACCGGAGGGACGATATCGGGAGTGGGAAAATACCTCAAATCAAAAAACCCGAACATGAAAGTTATCGCAGTCGAACCGGCTGGTTCTCCCGTTTTATCGGAAGGGAAAGCAGGGGCTCACCAGATACAGGGTATCGGTGCCGGATTTGTTCCAAATACATTAGATACAGCGATTTATGATGAAATCATTCCAGTCCAAGACAATGATGCTTTTGCGACCGGCAAAGAAATCGCCCGTTTGGAAGGACTGCTGGTCGGGATTTCATCCGGAGCGGCACTTTGGGCTGCGACCCGAGTTGCCGTTCGACCCGAAAATGACGGGAAAGTAATTGTCACTTTATTTCCGGACACCGGCGATCGTTATCTTTCCGGGCCGATGTTTTCGGAAGCAGTATAACCAATAGAGGCCAAAATGATAAAAGGCACTACCAACCCCACCAATTTGGATCAAATTTCTATCCGAATAGCCGAGAATTATGCCAGTTCGGATTTACCTTTGTATGGAGCTTCTCTCCGGTTACCAGAAAGGAAAACCGTAATCGAGCTATTGCTTGATTTTCAAAAGTTACTATTCCCCGCTTATTTCGGTGATCCCACCTTGATTCGGTTACCGCCGGAACATTACACCCATTTATTACTGGAAAGAATTCGGATCAACCTCAGGCAACAAATCGAACTCGCCATGGAAGAAAGCTCGGAAAACTCCAAACGCGCACAGCAGATTTGTAAACAACTGATCAGCCGCCTGCCTGCGATTCAGGAATTGCTGGAAAAAGACCTGACCGCTACTTTTGAAGGCGATCCAGCCGCCCAAACTAAAGAGGAAATCGTCTTCTGCTACCCGGGCTTTTTTGCGATTTTTGTGTATCGAATCGCTCATGAATTGTATTTGAGTAAGGTTCCGCTCATCCCTCGGATGATGACCGAATACGCCCACGGGAAAACTGGGATCGATATTAACCCGGGGGCGATTATAGGAGAATATTTTTTCATCGATCACGGTACGGGAATCGTTATCGGTGAGACAACCGTTATCGGTGATCACGTCCGTCTTTATCAGGGAACGACATTGGGAGCGTTGTCTCCAGCCAGAGGACAAGCCCATCGGGGTGTCAAACGTCACCCCACTGTTGGGAATAATGTCATCATTTATTCCGGCTCAACCATTTTGGGCGGTGATACGATCATCGGGAATAATGTCATAATCGGAGGAAATGTCTTTATAACCGAATCCGTTCCGGATAACACCCGAGTGACCATGAAATCACCGGAACTGACTTTTCGTGAAGTGAAAGATTTGTAAATCGAAGATTTCCGCTTTTTTC
The DNA here is from genome assembly GCA_002329625.1 of Leptolinea sp. UBA1437. Classification (GTDB taxonomy): domain Bacteria; phylum Chloroflexota; class Anaerolineae; order Anaerolineales; family Anaerolineaceae; genus Flexilinea. Next base: position 2,367 of record DCTP01000028.1, on the reverse strand, counting down.
GGTTACGGAAGTGAATAAAAAGGGGAATTTTCTCCCCTTTTTAATTCGAAATATTCGATCATTTCGAATTGACATTCCGCTTCCTTGTCTCTTATAATCAGAAGGGTTATTTCGAAACTCAGAATCGGATGAATAAAATGGATACAAAAAAAATAATTTATTGGATGCCGCGGTTATCATCTATCTTATGGATTCTTATATTACTATTGACATCATCTCAAACGATCCCTCAGAATGCCGCGCTTTCCGAGAATTTAAAATGGATCATCAGAAATAATCAAATCGCCATTGCCGTTGCATTGTTGCTATTAATCGGCTGGCGATATGAACATGCCGCCGGTGTTTGCTTTATCCTATTAGCTGTTTTTAATAGTGTCATGGTAACATTTACCGATCCGGGGAGCAGATGGTATGTGATCAGCAAAATGCTGCCAGTCACGTTGCCCGGTTTTATCATCAGCGTGCTGTTTTTTATAGCCTATGCACAAAAAGTCTACGATGAAATGGATAACGAAGGGAAGTGACCGAAAAAGCGCTTTCGAATTCGCACTTCCAAAAAATCCAACGGTGAATTTTTATATAGAAAAGAACCTTGCCGCCAATTCCAACCGGCAAGGTTCTTTCTTTTTCAAACAAAATATTCGCTAAATTTCAGCCGCTTTTTGGCTCTCGACTCTTTCTTCCAGTTTGCCGAATTGCCAGGAAATGATAATGCCGACAATCAACAAGATCAGGCAAAATACCAGAGAANNGATAAACGAAAGACCGCTAGCCGCTAATCCCTCAGCGGTAAATGCTGGAAATACCACCGCCGGAAATATCGCTATGGAAGATCCGATAACCGTTCCGAGAATAAAGTGATACATTCCCGAATAATATCGATCAAAAAGGAATGCCATCAGTTTGGCAAACAATAAAATACAAAGTACCGCGCCAAGAGCCAGTGGAATCAGCACACCAAAATCCAAATTCTTAATACCGTCCGCCATTTTGTCATAAAGTCCGAAATATATCAGAAAATTGGAAGGGGATAACCCCGGGACAATAAACCCAAATGCGAATATCGCACCACTGCCGATCCATACAAGGAAATTCGGTTGTACATTAGTCAATACTTGCTGCCCGCTCAACAGTAATAAGAGCAGGAGAATAGCGGTAACAAACATAATGACATAATGCTTTCCACTTCTGCCTTTCAAGCCTGCTTTTTTAAGCAGGGAGGGAAAAGTTCCCAAGACAAAACCGATAAAAAGACAGACGAATTGTGCTTGATATTTACCGAATGCTGCCGAAACCACCGTGGAAAACAATAAAATTCCGACAGCGACGCCGATGCCGATCGGTAGAAAATATCGCACATTTTTTACAAAATCCTTACGAATATCCGCCAGAAATCGAATCAACGGATCATAAATACCAAAAATGACCGTCAAGACTCCTCCCGATAGTCCGGGGAGAATCGCTCCAATCCCCACTATTGCGCCTTTTACAAAGCGAATTACCCAATCGATCATCGTTGCCTCCAACAGTATTTCATATTCAATCGAGTGTGAATTGTATCAAAAGAAATGATATTTAGGAAATCGACTCGTTTGATTCAGGATATCTGGCATTCCCGGATAATATGGAATAATAATTGAATCTTTTCCGGAAATATTCTTATTATGGGTTAAAATTGCCTTATAAAAGCCTTATTTAAACAGCTCAGTATTTAGGTATAATTAAAAGAGGTTTGAGGAAACATCAAATCAAATAATAATTAAATCAATCCCGGAATTCGGGATTAAATGGAAGCCTTCCTTTCTTTTTCAGAATTCTTCCGCTTTTTCGGAATGCCCCAAAAAGATCGAAGGTTTCCCTTCCGGAGTTTGTATAGTAGGAATTGTCCCAACCGTTTCCTGATCCGCTCATCCCGGACGAATTTGAATGAAGCGCAAATAATCGAAATATCTAGTTATTTGAAAGCGGAAAAAAATGTACAAAGTAAACATTAATGGTCAGGATTATTTATCCGAAAAAGATATGGCTTTAATGGATTTTTTACGGGATGTGGTGGGAATCACATCCGTAAAAAATGGCTGTCACGAAGGTGCCTGCGGTGCCTGTACCGTGATTATCGATGGTAAGACATACCGTTCTTGCACACAAAAACTTTCCAAATTGGATGGGAAAAAAGTTCAAACGATCGAAGGCTTTACCCAACGCGAACGGGATGTATTTTCCTATGCGTTTGCTGCGGTCGGCGCTGTTCAATGCGGTTTTTGTATCCCCGGAATGATCGTTTGCGGGAAGAATCTGACAGATAACAATCCGGACCCGACAGCCGATGATGTCCGAGCAGCCATTCGGAATAATATTTGCCGCTGC
>DCTP01000032.1:6683-6947 GCA_002329625.1 Leptolinea sp. UBA1437 | reverse complement strand
AAAGTTCCTCATCGTGTATTGCTGGAAATACTCAAAGACAGTCAACTTTTCTGTTTGCCGACAACATATCCAGAAGGGCTGCCGACCGTCATTTTAGAAGCCGGTTATTTCGGTGTCCCCGTTATCGCAACCGATATGGGAGGAATCAATGAAGTGATTTCCGACAATAAGACTGGGAAGATTATTCCTCCGGATAATCCGGAATCGTTGCAGTCTGCAATTCTGGAATTGATACGAGACGAAGAAGAGCGGAACACGTTAGGA
>DCTP01000032.1:240-6594 GCA_002329625.1 Leptolinea sp. UBA1437 | reverse complement strand
AAATAGCTCAATTGGTTTATTTCAATTAAGTGGAAATGCTTGGGAGGGATTTTGAAGTTTTTCGTTTCTGGTGTAGCAGGTTTTCTCGGAACACCACTTGCCAATCAACTCGTAAAGGAAGGGAATGAAGTTATCGGCTTAGATGATTTTTCCGCCGGCAATGCAGAGGGCTTAGATCCGGCTGTTCGGTTGGTGCGGGGAAATATCACGGATCGGGAACTCCTTTGGAAATTGCTTCAGGGGGTTGATTGCGTTTATCATCTGGCAGCAAAAGTTATTGTCCCCGATTCAATTTTATATCCGAGCGAATATGAAAAGGTGAATGTCGGAGGAACGGTAACATTGCTGGAAGCGATGCGAGATGTTGGAATCCGTCATATGATTTTCTCTTCATCCGGCACCATTTACGGATTTCAAAAAGAACAACCTTTAAAAGAGGAAACAACCAAGCCCAAACCCGCTTCACCCTATGCGGTATCAAAAATAGCATGCGAATATTACATCAACACCATCGGAAGATTATGGGGATTGGAAGCCGTTTGTCTGCGCATTTTTAATGCTTACGGTCCGCGGCAGGGTTTTTCATTCACCCATGCACCAGTTATTCCGACTTTCTTAAAACAATCTGCGGCACGCGGTACTGTTATTGTGCATGGGGACGGCCATAATACCCGTGATTTTGTATATGTTGATGATGTCGTTTCAGCCTTAATTCTGGCTTCCAAAATCACAAATCCTCAAGAATTAGTGATTAATATCGGCAGCGGCATCGAGACTTCGGTCCAGGAGGTTCTGGATTTGGCAATCAAGATTACCGGCTCAAAACCCGAAATCGTTTATAACCAACGTCGTCTCGGTGGACCGGATCGAATGTGTGCTGATTTAACCCTTGCTCGGAAATTACTGAATTATGAACCGAAAGTTTCGCTCGAAGAAGGTATGCGATTGACTTATACGTTGGACCGACGATTGCATAAGCAGAGCGCCTAAATTCAAAGAGCTTTCATAAAAACGATCAAAATCTCCTCCGTTTGAACCGACCTTTTTTCATTTAATTCAAAAATAAGAAATTTATTATCTTTTTCTTCATCAAGATCGGGTAGGTTATAATCAAAAGATGGATTTAACAGACTGGTTGCTTTGTTTGGGCACGGCTGCGGCATTCAGCTTTGCATTTTGGATTCTGCTACCCCCATACGGTTGGATAGCGGGAATCGCAGTAGCGGGATTGATGTTGTATCGGGCAAAAAAGAAGCGAGACGATCTGAAACAGAAATAATATATCGGAGTTATTAAATGGAAAATAAAATTCCCGCTGGAAATAATAAGGTTGTCAGCCTTGCTTATACATTATGGGTTGACGGAGAACCGATCGATTCGGCTGATATAAATAATCCTTTGGTTTATTTACACGGTCATGACAATATTATCCCCGGTCTTGAAAATGAATTAAACGGATTATTCCCGGGCGAAAAGAAAACCGTTATCGTATCCCCGGAAGACGGATACGGCGAATTAATGCCGGATTCAATCGTTGAGTTGGATCGTTCCTTGTTCCCAGAAGATTACATCCCGGCTCTCGGAAGCGTTTTACATTTACAGGATGAATCCGATCAAGTGTACACAGCTTATATTCAGGATTTCAATGAAAATTCGGTTATCGTGGATCTCAACCATCCGCTAGCCGGGAAAGAATTGAAATTTGATATCGAAATAGTGGAAGTTCGGGATGCCTCCGAAGGGGAACTTAAAGCGGGACACATCCATCATGATTGTTCATCCTGCGGCGGCTGCGAAGACGGTTCCTGCGAATGAAAAATTATAAAATTCCGATGGTCCCTGGCCCGGTTCGAGTGACTCCCGTTGCTTATCGGTCCTTGACATCTGATTTCGGTGCCGGATATTGTGAAGATGAATTCTTTGAACTTTATCAGACTGTCGGGAAAAAACTGGGCATTTTGCTCGGAACTCAATCGGAAGTAATTATTCAATCCGGAGAGGCAATGTCCATTCTCTGGGGTGCCATTAAAAGTTGTGTTCTTCCCGGTGAAAAAGTATTGGCAATCAGTACCGGATTTTTCGGAGAAGGTTTTGCAGACATGGCACGGGCGATTCACGCTGATGCTCAATTGGTTGAATTTGGTTATGATGAAACCGTCCATGATTTGGATCGAATCGAATCCGCAATTAAAACTTATCAACCAAAGGTCATTACGATCGTTCATTGCGAAACACCGTCCGGTACGCTTAACCCGATTTCTGAAGTGGGACAATTAAAGAAGAAATACAATGTCCCGATAATGATCGTAGATGCGGTAGCATCGGTTGCTTGTACAGAAATCGAAGGGGACAAATGGAATGCCGATATTGTCATGGGCGGATCTCAAAAAGGACTTTCTCTACCTCCCACTATTGGTTTTTGTTCGGTAAGCGAACAAGCGTGGGATATTATCCGGAAAGTTGATTATGCGGGGTATGAAGCATTTTGGTCTTATCACAATATTCCGCAGAAACATGACCACCCCAATACACCGGATTGGCCGGGAATTGCGGCATTAAATGATGTGTTGGATGATCTGATGATCAACGAAGGTTTGTCGAATGTTTTTGCCCGCCATCAGGTTATTGCAGAATTTGTCAGGAAATCTTTGACAAAAATCGGATACCGTCTGTTCCCGAAACCGGAAGCGATTCAATCACCGTCTGTTACGGCCGTCTATGTTCCCGCCGATCGAACTTTTGAAGCTTTTGATCAACAGGTTCGAGCCTTTGGAATGGGTATCGGCGGAAGTTATGGAAAAATTGCCGGAAAGGTCTTCCGTTTGGGACATATGGGAACTCAGGCAACCATGACAAACGCACGAAGTGCTATTGACGTCCTGCGACAGGTGATTTAATCGATTCTCCATGAAACCGCTGAATGTCATTATCATCGGTGCTGGCTTGGGAGGTCTGGCTTGCGGAATCAGGCTGGCTGTCGAAGGTTGCAAAGTAAAAATTTTTGAAAAAAACCTTTTTGCGGGCGGAAGCCTCGGATCAATCCGGTTGAAAGGATTTACGTTTAATACGGGGGCGGAATATATCTCCGCCCCTTTTTTATTTGATCAGCTCTATGAATATGCGGGGAAACGCAGAATCGATTCATTCAAATTTCGGGATTGCGACCCGATATTCCAAGCAATTTTTCCTGATTTTAAGCGCTTTGCTCTTTATTCGAACCCTGTCGAAACCGTAAAACTGAACCCTATGTTATCCGGGGCAGACTTGAAAGGTTTTAATGCTTTTACGGAGGAAAGCGCCGCGATTTTCGATGATATTTTTTTCGATTATTGCGGTCGACCGGTTGATGAAAGCACTTTTCGATTTCGTACGAATTTATGGCTGCGAAGAATGAACCCGCAGATGACTTGTGAAGAATATGCAAATGAAAAATTTCAAACTCCAGAACTACAGCAACTTTTCGGTTTTTGGCCATTAATCGGCGGCGGAAATCCCAAAAGCGCGACCCATCTTTTTCGGGCTTTTTCACAAATGTTCCAACGGTGGGGAACAGCCGTCCCGGACGGCGGTATGGATAACATGGTTCAAGCGATTGTACGGTTGTTCCGAGAATCGGGTGGCGAGATCTTCTATGGAACCGAGGTATCCGAAATACAAATATTCAATCATACCGTTTCCGGTGTACGACTAAAAGACGGCAGGATTCAACAAGCCGATTTGGTAATTTCCGATGCGGATGCCGCTGCGACTTACCGATATTTAATCGATTCCGATCGAACCCGCTATGATTCGGTCAATCAGGCAAAAACAAAAATTTCCGGCATCAGCGCCTTTGTTTATCATCTCGGGACCCGTTGTATTCTGCAGGAAAGAGCTCCTTTGGCTCCTTTAAATATCTTATTCCCCGAAGATTACGACCGATTTTTAAATGAACTTTTTGACCAAAAAATCCTTTCGGATCATCCGTTGCTGATTCTACGTATGGCTTCCAAAATCATCCCGGATAATGCGCCGTTCGGTTGTGAAGCGCTCTCCGTAATCGTTCCCGTTCCCAATTTGGAGAGTATCAATCCCTGGGATCATATTTCGTACAGTTATCGAAATCATGTCTTGGATTTGCTTCAAAATTATTTTCTGACCGATATTCGGACAAATCTGATCGTCGAAGAATATCTCGATCCAATTATTATTAAAAATAGGTTGGGCAGCCATGCCGGATCAATTCTGTCGTTTCAACCTGAATTACAAAAAAATGGAGAAATCCGAATGGCAAATCGTTGCCGGGATATCCGCCACCTGTATTTGGTCGGTAACGGAGCTCATCCGGGAGCGACAATTCCCGGTGTATTATTGGGAGCCGCCAATACCGTTCAGGTGATTAAAGAGGATTTCGATAAAGAATAATCTCGGATTTTTATCATTGAGGGGAAAGTTTACTGACAACCGGAATGCTTTTCTTCGTATCATAATCAGCCAGAAAGCGATCTAAAACGTCCAAAAATAACGTCATTTCTTCTTCCGTAGTCTGGTTCATATGAGCGATTACAAAATAATCATCTCGCATATCATCTGGACAGTTCCCGATGATAATACCGTAAGAGCTTAAAAAATCCATCAGATTTTGAACCGTAAAAAGAAGCGGTTTTTTAAAGACCGTAACGGTCGGCGAGCGAAATTCGGGGCGTGTGAAAATTTCGAACTGGTTGGCATCCGCCCACCCCTTCATTTTTTCGGATAGACTTTCGATTCGCTTAATTCGGTTTTCAATCCCTTCCAAAAAAATCAAATCAAGTTGCCTGTCCAAAGCATTTAATAATTGATAAGGTATCAGAGAGCGAAAACTTTTAGAATGGATATCGCGGAATTGCCTTGCATAGTTCAGGCTCCATCCGGTTCCCGAAAAACCGATGGATTTGAAATTCGCCCGTTCGCCTAAAATGACCGTCCCCAATCCCGGCGGTAAACCTAAGGATATTTCGGAACCGATTAACAACACATCCGCTTCGGACTTCAGATTTAATGCACGAACGCTTCCGAAAGAAGCGGAACAATCTACAATAACCAAAGCATCGGGCAGTTTCTTCCGAATCATTCCCGATAATGCGGCAATATCAATTTGTGTCCCCGTAAACGGATCAATTTCGACCAAAAAAACAACGGCATAGGATTCCTCATCAAGTGCTTTTTCAAACAGGTCTTCGTCAAAGCCGGAACCGAAAGCGGTATCGATAATCTCCGAATCGATATTCAAAGATTTTGCGATTGTCTGCCATTGCTGAGAAAAGGGACCGTTCATTCCGATCAGTACCGGTCCGCTTGCAAAACTGTTTAAAGCAACTTCATATAATCCTTCCCGTGAACAATTAAAAAAGTTCATGGAAGCGGCATCCGGAAAGAACATCTCCCGAAAACGGTCTTCAATCTTTTCTGAAAGCGAGAAAGGGTTCCCGCTTTGCGGCTTCGCAAGAGCCGCTAGAACCTTCGGATCAATTCGTGCGGGAACCGGATTTAAATTAATCGGCATTGGATTATTGTCTGTTTATAAAAACACCCGTGGTTGAAAAGCCGAACGGGTCTCTCATATGATTATTTGGAAACAAAAATTCGCGGGATTCGATCAAATAATGAATGACAATATGATCAGAATAGCGATAAAGACAGCTGCCAATGTTCCGATTTTCTTTAGATTTCGAATTACGTAAGTATAATCCGGATTAAATTCTTCTTTCGGCGCACGAGCCGCTAACGGCAGATTCCCGCTGCTTGAAACGGCGGTAGCAGTTGTTTTAATCGGTGCCTTCCCTTTTGTCGTATTTTTCTTTGCCATTAATCCCTCCCAAAGCATCTATTCTTCTATAGCATTTTCCCCGTGACAACTATCCTTTTATCATCTACCAAATAAGGATAGCAAGAAATCAAAGTTACAGTCGGATCCGTTGTCTGTGCCATAACCTCCACCTGATTCGGCAGAACGACTTCTATGTTTTGGACGCTATAAGTATAAGCGTTTTTTTCGGTTAATATGATGATTTGATCCCCGGGCATTAATTGATCCAAATCGCGAAAAACTTGGCCGTAAATATCATTATGACCGGAAAGAATAATATTTCCGTTTTTCCCCGGAGCCGCACTGTAAAGATTCATTCCGATCCCCGCTTTCAACGCTTCCCAATCATCCCCCAAAACGACCGGTGCATCGACATTAATCGCCGGAATTCTGAGGCGAATGACCTGTTCCATACCGGCGGGAATGGTCGGTTGAGGAGCCATTACCGAAACAATACCGCGCAAATGCTCGGGTATTTCGCTTTCATTAAAGGTACCGACACCGCTTTCATCCGGAGGGGTATGACC
>DCTP01000032.1:0-123 GCA_002329625.1 Leptolinea sp. UBA1437 | reverse complement strand
TTCCTTTTCGGATCTGTCGGAATTCCATTTCAATTCGGAATTGATCGGCGCATTCGCTGCGTCGATCACACGACCGCCGGCGCGATAGGAAGCGATACGAGCATCTCGTCCGATGGTTTTTTT
>DCTP01000066.1:707-4875 GCA_002329625.1 Leptolinea sp. UBA1437 | reverse complement strand
CTCAGCACCTTTTTCATGTAAGGCTTTAGCGGTTGGGTAAGCGATGGCACAGCCGACGCCTCCTCCGATAACCGCCACTTTATGCAAGCCGTCTAATTCGGAGGGCTTTCCGAGGGGACCGACAACATCATGAATAGAATCCCCGATATTTAAGTGATTCAACGCCTCCGTTGCAGCACCGACAATTTGAAAGATGATAGAGATGCTTCTTTTTTCTTTATTTATATCCGCTATGGTAAATGGGACGCGTTCTCCATTTTCATCAACTCTTAAAATAATGAATTGGCCGGGTTTTGCCCTGTGTGCGACAAACGGAGCTTCAATTTCCATTAATGTTACAGTACTATTCAGAGATTTCTTATTGAGTATCTTATACATTCTAATCCTTTCAATAAAAATACATTTATATTGCTGTTAGAAAGACGGTTAACATTATACTAAACTAAAAATAATGAGTCATTTTATGTCATCAAAATTGTGGAAAAAAGACATCCTTTATATTCAATAGATGAAAATTTCTGGGATAACCTTTTTTAGAGATAATAAGTGAGCGAATTCTTCTTCGGACTATAAATGATTGAAGAANNGCCGAAGAGTGTTTGCTGTCGAAAAAATCAAGATATCATGGGAAAAAAGTTGAAAAAATTTTTGAAAATTGCATTTATTTGTTTTTTATTGATCTTGCTTGTCATTATTGTAATTTTTCTGGCTTGGTATATTTCTGTTGCCAAAACACTTCCGAATGTGGATGATCTTCAAGGAAAGGCTTCCCAATTTGAAACAGCGGATATTTTAGATCGAAATGGCAACCTGCTTTATGAAATTGTCGATCCTAATGCGGGAAGGCGGAGTTATGTGAATCTAAATGACATTTCTCCTTATTTAATTGCGGCAACGATCGCTACAGAAGATAAAGATTTTTACAGTCATCCGGGTTTTGATGTGATCGCAATATTTCGAGCAGCGATTCAAAATTTCAAAAGTCATCAGACTGTTTCAGGTGCTTCAACAATTACACAACAGTTAGCCAGAAATCTGTTACTTTCTCCGGAGGAAAGAAATGAACGCTCGATAAAGCGGAAAATGAAAGAGATTTTTCTTGCAGCTGAAATTACCAGACGTTATTCAAAAGATCAAATTCTGGAACTTTATTTAAATGAAAATTATTACGGCAATTTTGCTTATGGCATTGAGGCAGCTGCACAGACTTATTTCGGTATTCCCGCAAAATTCTTGAATTTATCACAATCCGCTTTTTTAGCAGGTCTGCCTCAAGCTCCAGCGGTTTATGACATTTATACCAACCGTGAATTAACCTTGCAACGTCAAAAAGATGTGATGCTATTAATTTATCTTTTAAGCAAGGAACGGGGTTGTATTTATGTCAGTAATTCCAGCGGAAAAGTTTGTGTGGATGAATTATCTTTCGATCAGGCAATAAAAGAAATGGAAACATATAGTTTTAAGGAAGTCGAATTTAAGATAAAGTATCCCCATTGGGTGAATTATATTCGGTCTATTTTGGAAGAAAAATATGGAGCTCAAAGTTTATATCGTTCCGGCTTTACTGTTTACACTTCGATTGATCCCGAGTTGCAAGATTTTGCACAACAAACAATTACCAATCAGGTTAATTCGATGAAGGAAAACAACGCGAAGAATGGTGCATTGGTTGCTATACAACCCGAATCCGGTGAAATCCTTGCGATGGTAGGCTCTCCCGATTTCAATGACGAACAAAACGGCGGGCAAATAAATATGGCTATATNNCGCCCAGACAACCCGGATCGGCTATTAAACCGTTGATCTATGCGGCAGCGTTCGAGAAAGGGTGGACACCGGCTACTCTTGTTTGGGATATTGAAACCGCTTTTTCTCCGACTGGAGATCCGGCTGATCTGAATTACTCAGATCCCTATATACCGGTGAATTATGACGGAAAATATCATGGTCCTGTGTTGGTCCGAGACGCCTTGGCAAATTCCTATAATGTGCCTGCCGTAAAAGCACTCGAATATGTTCATGTTTATGATGATCCGGATACTTCGGAATCCGACGGCTTTATCAATTTTGCAAAACGATTTCATTTGAATACCTATGATAAACCGGGATTTGGACTTTCCTTAGCTTTAGGGGGTGGTGAAGTATCTTTATTGGATCTGACAAATGCATTTTGTGTATTTGCGAATTTAGGCAATTACGTTCCCATAACCCCGATTTTAAAAATTCTAAATAGTAAAGGTGAAATTATATACAAAGCCGAACAAACTGAGGGGGAACAAATAATAAATGAAGAGTATGCTTATCAGATTACTTCTATTTTATCCGATTCATCGGCCAGGGCGCCGATGTTCGGACAAAATTCTGTCTTAAATCTACCGTTCCCGGTCGCAGTAAAAACTGGAACAACCAATGATTTCCGAGATAATTGGACAATCGGATATACACCTGATTTAGCTGTGGGTGTCTGGATCGGAAATGCGGATTATTCTCAGATGATTCATACAACCGGTGTCAGCGGAGCCGCTCCCGCTTGGTCTGAATTTTTCCGCACCGCGGAGACTGCCGTTGCTGACAATCAACCGTCTGATTTTATCAGACCGGCAGGAATTGTTGACCGATCGATCTGTTCGATTTCCGGAACCGATCCGTCCCGATTTTGCCCTTCCGTAAAAAATGAAATATTTGCTTATTACCAACTTCCCTTGCCGTCATCCGAAGACCTTTGGAAACCGGCTTTGATTAATACGTGGAATGGCAGATTGGCGAATGAATATTGCCCAGAATATAATGAAGAGGTAATGACGATAAATGTCAAAGATCCTTCTGTTCAACAATGGATTTCAACTACGGCAGAAGGTTATAACTGGGCAAAATCCGTTAATTTAATCAGTTCCGATAAACCGATTTATTTTACACCGACGGATTATTGTGATTCGAACAATACCAGCCCTACGATCCAATTTGTGAATTTAGCGAACGGGATGCAAATTACCGATGAAGTTGTAGAAATTTATGCCGTCATTAACGCTCCCGACGGAATACAGTCATTCAGCCTTGATTTTGGAAAAGGGACCGATCCGAAAGAATGGTATGTGATTACGAACGGAATTAACCGTCAGATTTTTAATCCGGAAAAGATCGGCGAATGGTATTTATATGGAATGGAAAACGGACTTTATACTTTAAGGCTATATGTTACAAGCCCAATCGGGACGATTGCCGAACGAAGAATTGTATTGTCGATCGATATTCCAACAAAACAGGATGCCGAAACGATATTGGTACCCGTTTATGGGACGGAAGAATCAATACCTGATTTTTTTGAAAATTATCCGTAAAATAAACAGGTCAAATTCTTTTATGGCCTGTTTATTTATTTATCTTATTTGTCAGGAATGTTAATTATTGATTGATTGGACAAAAGTTACCTTTCCACAATTTTGGATTTCAATTTGATATGCATCTTTGGGAATATATATCGTTCCGCCTCCGCTGCCTAAATAATTGGAAATGATTTCACCTTTAACTCCGGTTATTTTCCAATAACATTTTGTTTTATTCGGTTCGGTCCTCCAAACTCCCGGAGCAATTTCTGGACCGATCAAGTAAAAGCCATCCGTTTTATCCGCTTTTAGAATACTACTGTCGATTGTCGGTGTTACTTGAACAATCCGAATAATCGGGGTGTAAGTCGGTTGAGCGGTATAGGTAGGTAATTTAGTGGAGGTCGGATATATCGTATAAGTCGGATAGGCTGTGTAAGTGGAAAGTGGCGTGTAAGTGTTTCGAGGGGTACCGGTCGGCAAAGGAGTATATGTCGGCAAATTTGTATACGTAGCCAAGGGTGTATACGTCGGAAGCTTAGTGTATGTTGACAGCGGCGTATAGGTCGGAAGTTTGGTATACGTTGCTAATGGTGTGTAAGAAGGTAATTTTGTAAAAGTCGGGTAGACGGTATAAGTTGCCGGCGGAGTATAGGTTGGTAATTTTGTAAGCGTGGGATAAGCCGTACTTGTCGGCAATTTTGTAAAAGTCGGATTTGGAGTATAGGATGGTAGTTTTGTTGAAGTTGGAATTTTAGTTAATGTAGCATTTATTGCTGATTCTACAGTCGATTTTATTTCTTCTTCCTTCGGTTGACAACCGGAAAGAAAAATGGCGAAAC
>DCTP01000066.1:0-588 GCA_002329625.1 Leptolinea sp. UBA1437 | reverse complement strand
TATGACAAATAACACTAATAGAACGTTAATAACATTCTTCGCTTATTGAGGTTCCCACAAGATTATTCTTTTTTCGAGATAACTTTCTTTCACCATAATAATTCTTTGATTTAAAGATCCACGGAAAATCAGACCCGTTTTAGCCTCCTTATAATTAAATGGGCCATCTACCAATACATCACATTGAAGAAGAAATTTCATGCGAGATAGATTTGATTCCAGTAATAATTCTTCCCATTTAAAACCAGTATATGCCCAAATGTTTTTTCCGCGATTATGTAACTCTTCTGCGATCAGCGCGGCAGCGTCAGCTTGATAAAATGGATCGCCCCCACTGAAAGTAATCCCTTTGATTAACGGTGAATCTGGTAAGGTTCGGAGCAAATCTGAAATCTCATGCTCTTCCCCTCCGCTAAAAGACCAGGTTTGAGGATTGTGGCAACCAATGCAATGGTGGTTGCATCCTTGGAAAAACAGAACGGTACGAAGTCCCGGCCCATCGCAGACACTTTCTGAGACAATTCCTGATAATCGAACTTTGCACATGATAATTAATCCTTTTTATGTGGACGACGATCTTTTAATTCC
>DCTP01000059.1:18191-18340 GCA_002329625.1 Leptolinea sp. UBA1437 | reverse complement strand
ATTTTCCGGCGCCGTTTTCTCCCACGATCGCATGAATTTCGCCTTCCTGAAAATCCACACTCACATCATTTAAAGCTACAACGTTCGGAGGAAAAATTTTCACCAAATGATTGATTTCAATCAACGAGGTTAAATTATTATCATGATAT
>DCTP01000059.1:5297-18145 GCA_002329625.1 Leptolinea sp. UBA1437 | reverse complement strand
TGCGGGATAATATAATGACACTCCGAATTCGGAGTGTCATTATTTATTAGTTTTTTGAACTACTCGGCAACATAACGTTCGACTTTAAGATCCCCGTTGATGATCATTTGTTTTACTTCGGAAACCTTGTCGATAATCGATTTCGGCAAAACATCATTATTGTTTTCAAATACCACGTCAACCGTGCCGGATTCCAAGCCGTATGAAAGAACTTCTCCAGGCTTGTAAGTTCCGTCTTTGATTGTTTTATAAACATTCAAAATCGATTTCCCCACATCCTTAATATCCGAAGCGACTACATGGCCGGGAACGATAGCGTTTTGGTTGGTGTCGACGCCGATCGAATATAACCCGCGTTCTCCGGATGCCTGAAGCACGCCCATACCGGCAGCTGCGGCAATCTGAAAGACAATATCCGCACCCATATCGTAAAGTTGCAATGTCGCCTGTTTCGCCTTGGATGTATCTTCCCAATCACCGAGATATTTAGTCTCATTCTTTATTTCCGGATCGATATATTTTGCCCCGTTTTCATAAGCAAAAATAAATGATTGAACGACAGGATCCGTATCTCCGCCGACAGCTCCGATTATTTTTTGCGGATTGACATTCGGGATTTCCTGACTAGTTGTAACCAACGCAGCGACGATACCGGCAAGAAAAGCACTTTCCTCTTCGATATAGTCCACCGATGTTATGGTGTGTTCATCATTTTCGACGACCGTATCCAGATTGACGAAAATTTTATCCGGATACTTGTCGGCATACTCCTTAAGCACATCTTCATATCCATAAGATATGACNNTGCGTAATGAACGGCAGCATCCAACGAGGGTTCGTATTTTCCGGCATCAAATCCGCATTCTATAGTACGGGCTTCTACTCCGTAATCTTTTTTCAGTTGATCGATACCGGCTTGACCGGAATCATAAAAAGAGTTATCACCTAAAGATCCGTTGATCAGATAAACGACCTTATCAAACGAAATCGCTTCGACTGTGGTTCCGTTAAAAAAAACGGAAAAAAATAAAACCGACACGAAAATCCAAAATAAATTCTTTTTCATTTTTTCTCCTATGATTCTGATAATTTCTCTACAATAAGGTCAGCTATATCCAGACTTGACCTTGGCTTACCGATTTTTCTGGCGTTTTCCGTAAATTTCCTTAATTCATATCCGTCATTTTCGAACCAGTGCGTTAGCGTGTGCAAAATGTCGATCGGTTTTTTTGCATGGACACCTGCATTGTTCTCCTGGATATATAAAGCATTTCCCTCTTCTTGACCCGGCAAAACATCGATTAAGATCATCGGCAGGGAGGCTGCAAGCGACTCGCTGGTAATAAGCCCTCCCGCTTTCGTTACAACGATATCTGATGCAAGCATCATCACAGGTAATTCTTTTGTAAAATTATAGATTGTTGCCGGAACGTGCCAAGTCGTATTTTGCATCTCCTGATAGAGAGTTTCATCTCCGCCGGCGACCATAATCAATTGGATATTGAATCCGCTATGGTTGATGAGATCCAAATAATCCATCATATTTGAGACACGCTTGCTTCCGATCGCAATAATGGTAGTTTTTTCCGGATTCCACCCCAATTGCTCTCTTAATTCCTTTTTTGATCTTTTTTCCTCGGCAAAAACTGGATTAACGGGAATACCGGTGCATAGAATCCGCTCTCGATCGACTCCGAAACCGGCGATTTGCTCTTTCATTTCTTGGGTAGCGACACAATAGATATCGGGTAATGTGCTCATCCAGATCAAATGAACGGAAACAAGATCCGTAATAATTGTTATCATCGGTATGTGTTTGTGCCTCGAGGATGATTTGGAATCATCATCCGTTTTTTTTGATTTACTGATCGCTTTTTTTGCATCCTCATTGAGAAGGTACCAAGTTTGGGCGGGACCTTGATACAGCGGATAAGTATTTACAAGAACATCCGGATTGAATTCTTTCATTGTTTTTGAAAACGGACCGTACAGCATCGCAGAGAGACCGATCTTTGCCACATTTGTCGGAAGGCGTTTATCGCTGCTTTCATAACTGAATTCATAAAATTTCGGAGATTCCGTAACAATTTTATCGTATCCCGTTTGTGTATTTCGGAGAGGTGCCGGTGTCTTGGGTGAATCTAATAAATTCTCGATCCTTGTTTCAATCTCAAATTTTGTCTCTTTCGACAATGCGCTCGCAATTGCATTTGCTGCACTTCTGTGTCCGAATCCGGCATCCGCGGTTAGTATTAAAACCTTTTTTTTCATCCGTTCATTATCCTTTTCAGGGATTTTCTTGTTTTGTCTTCAGTTTACCAGAAAAATATAACTTCATATCGATCGGTCATCATTATTTTTTGACCGGAAACTGTCGGCAAACCCAAAATTCATTATAATCCACCGTTGGTATGGAACCGGATAAGATAAAGACGCCATTCTCATTTAACAAAGCGGCGATTATTGCGATTGCGGCTTACATCGGCGTTCAAATGATCGCCGATATCAGCAGTTTACAAATTGTTTCGATATTTGGATTGGCTTTGGATGCTGGTACTTTTGTTTACCCGATTTCTTTTACACTCAGGGACATTGCCCATAAAATATTAGGGAAGGAACATACAAAAACGCTTATTTATTCCGCAGCGGGAATAAATCTATTTATGGCCGGATATTTTTTCTTTGTTTCTGTTCTTCCGGTTGATTTATCCGCTGGTGGGAGTGAAAATTGGATCAAAGTTTTAACGCCGGTGTGGCGAATAACAATTGCTTCGATTATCGCGGAACTTTGTTCCGAATTAATCGATACGGAGATTTACAGCTGGTGGGTTGAAAAAATTACGAGAAAACATCTGTGGGCACGCGTTCTGATCTCCAACGGAGTAAGTGTTCCCGTTGACTCTCTGCTTTTTGCGTTTATCGCTTTTTATGGAATGATTCCGTTACCGGCTGTATGGGAGATTTTTATCGGGAATGTCGTAATAAAGTATCTTGTTACGCTTGTGAGTGTACCTTTAATCTATTTAGGAAAAGAGACAGAGCTATAAACTCTGATTTGAATTAGAAAAAAATGAAAACAATTAGAAATGACCTTCGAAATATCGCGATAATCGCTCATGTTGATCATGGAAAAACCACACTCGTTGATGCAATGTTGAAACAGGCGAAAGTATTTCGCGCCAATCAGCAAGTTGAAGAAAGAGTGATGGATTCCAATGACCTCGAACGAGAGCGTGGAATTACCATTTTGTCAAAGAATACTGCAATCTCGATACCGGATCCCGATACTGGTGAAATGGTAAAGATAAACATTGTCGATACACCCGGCCATGCTGATTTTGGAGGAGAAGTCGAACGGGTTATGAATATGGTCGACGGTGCATTGTTATTAGTAGATGCCGCGGAAGGACCGATGGCTCAAACTCGTTTTGTTTTGAAAAAAGCACTTGCTATGGGTTTGAGAGTGATTGTTGTGATTAATAAAATGGATCGAAAAGATGCCGACCCCGAGCGAACATTAAACAAAATATTTGATTTATTTATTGATCTGGGGGCTACGGATGAGCAAGCCGATTTTCCGATCATTTACGCGGACGGAATAAAAGGAAAAGCCGGATATACGCCGGAATTATCCGAAAATTTACAGCCGCTGTTCCAAACAATTTTAAGAAAAATCAATCCGCCGGAAGTGGAAATCGACCAGCCGTTTCAAATGGTGGTCAGTAATATATTTTATGACGAATATCGCGGGTTAGGGGTCATCGGAAGGATTCATCGAGGAAAATTAAAAGCCGGTATGAATTTATCCAGAATAAAGCCGGACGGTACTATCGTACCGGAAAATGCCAGATATCTCTATACTTACAGCGGATTGAGTAAAGTAGAAACGCAGGAAGCCTCCGCAGGTGAAATTATTTCTATCGCGGGGCTTAATGAAATTTCCATCGGGGATACCCTATCAGATCCGAATTATCCGGAAGCATTACCTGTTATTTCAGTGGAAGAACCGACCGTAAAAATGACATTCGGTGTAAATTCCTCTCCTTTCGCCGGAAGAGAAGGAAAATTCAGTACGTCCAGAAAGTTACGAGAACGTCTTTTTTCGGAATTGCGAAACAATGTCGCATTGAGAGTCGAAGAGACAGATACTACCGATAATTTTGTTGTCTCGGGACGGGGTGAGCTTCATTTAGCAATTCTTATCGAAACAATGCGCAGAGAAGGATATGAATTTCAAGTTTCCAGACCCGAAGTAATTATGATCGAAGGATCCAACGGTGAATTATTGGAACCGTTTGAAGAAGTTTACATTGATACCAGCCCCGATACGGTCGGGACGGTAGTGGAAATGTTAGGGTCAAGGAAGGGCAGGATTCAGGAAATTACGGATAATCCGGACAGTTCGGTCCATTTGCATTACATAGTTCCGACTCGGGGATTACTCGGATTCCGCTATCAGTTTCTTACAGCCACTCATGGAATGGGTGTTATTAATTCGTCTTTTCTGGAATACGCCCCCTATGCCGGTCCGATTGCTTCGCGTAATACAAATTCCATCGTTGCATGGGAAGATGGTCTGACGACAACTTACGGTTTAAAAAACGCTGAAGAGAGAGGTGTTTTATTCATCGGTCCGGGCGTAGAAGTTTATGAAGGAATGGTTGTCGGCGAATCCATGCGCGTGACGGATTTGACTGTGAATGTTTGCAAGAAAAAGCATCTGACCAACATGCGCCAATCCAATAAAGATATCGAAGTTCGTTTGAACGCCGTCCGGCAGATGAGTTTGGATGAAGCTATAGAATATTTGGCTGAAGATGAATTATTGGAAGTTACTCCGACCAATTTTAGAATTCGAAAGAAGATTTTGGATACCGAAGAACGCGGGAAGACACAGAAAAGGGAAAGAGAAAAATTATCCGACTTGTAGTTAAGCTTTACCCATCGCTTCTCCCGCTATTAATCCGCTGGAAAATGCCCAATGGAGGTTGTACCCTCCGCAAGGACCAACCACATCCAATATTTCTCCGGCAAAATAAATTCCCGGAATTTTTAAGGATTCCATTGTCTGGAGATCGATTTCCGATAAGAGGACTCCTCCGGAACAAGCCTGGGATTCTTTAAATCCTTTTGTCCCTTTAATTTGTATTTTAAAATTTCTTAATTGATCCATATGGGAACCGAACGATTGATGATTAATTTCGGAACATTTTGTATCGGCGGCTATTTTCCATTCATTAAAAAAGAAATCGACTAATTTCATCGGTAATATGGAGAGAAAAATATCACGATAAGGATAATTTTGATCTTGCTTGCTATTAAAAATCCCCTCAATTATTTTTGATTTTTCTTGAGGGATAAAATCGACCTTGAAATACGGATGATTTTCAAGAAGCAACTGAATTCGATGGCTGAGATTCATACAGCCTGGGCCGTTCATTCCAAAGTCTGTAAAAATGATATTCCCGAAGGATTCATCTATTTGCCTGCTTTCCCGGAAAAGTTTCAGGTTCACATCCAAGCGAATGCCGGATAGAAGTTTATGAGATCCATTTTCCAATAAAATCGGGGATAAAGCCGGAAAAAAGGGAGCGACTTGAATTCCGAAATTTTTCAACTCCGACACAATACCCGTGTCTGCCCGTAATTGAGGAAAAGCTTTACTTCCCGTCGCAATTAAGATTCGGTCGAAAATTTGAGGGTCTTTCCTATTATCGAAGGTTAATTGGAACCGGTTTCCGTAAAGTATTATTGACGAAACCTTGGTATTTTCAACCAGGTGAACATTATGTTCTATTAAATTGCTGGATAAAATTTGAACAACATTTGCGGCGGAAAAAGACTGTGGATAAACCCACCCATCGTCGGTCGCAGTGGTAGGAAGGCCGATCCGATCAAAGAACAACCGTAAATCAGCCGGTGACCAACGAGAAAGAACAGGACTGAGATCTGCCGGTTGAGTTGAATAATAACGATCCGGGTCTAATTCAAGGTTGGTCAGGTTGCATCGTCCGCTCCCCGTTACCGATAATTTTCTGCCGATTTTCGGGTTTGCATCAAATAGATAAACATCATAATCGGATATATGACGTATCATTAGTGCGGCAGCAATTCCTGCCGGACCGCCACCGAGAATTGCTACTTTAAACGCATTGCCTTGCATAGTTTTTTAGTGTACAATGAAACTTGTCAGGTTGATAAGAATAATATGACATATTAAAATTATGACATGTCATTGTTTTTTTAAGATTAAAAAAGCAAAAATTATTTAATGCCGTAGGAGTTCCAACAGATGAATAAAATACGCATTGTTCTCGTAGATGATCATGAAGTTGTCAGACTTGGTCTTAAATCTCTTCTTGAACAGGGATCGCGATTCGAGGTGGTCGGGGAAGCGAGCAATGCAAAAGAAGCGATCGAAATCACCGGAAAATTGCGACCGGATATTGTTCTAATGGATATTCGGCTTCCCGGGCAATCTGGTATTGACGCCTGTGAAGAAATTACGCAAAAATATCCGGATGTCAAAGTTGTCATGCTGACATCTTATGCCGAAGACGAGATGCTTTTTTCTGCAATTAGAGCCGGAGCTTCTGGATACCTATTAAAACAAATCAGCAGTGAAGATTTGGTTCGATCTCTTGAATCTGTAGCCAGAGGAGATGCTCTTTTGGATCCGCTTGTGACACAACGTGTCTTTCAGGAAGTTCGCCGAGCTGTAAAAGAAGAAGAAGCATCGGCATTTGCGATATTAAGTCAACAGGAAAAACATGTGTTGATTCTTGTTTCGGAGGGAAAGACAAATCGGGAAATAGCAAAGTCTTTATTCTTAGGAGAAGGAACTGTTCGAAATTATGTCAGCAGTATCTTATCCAAATTAGGCACGAGCAACCGAGCCGAAGCGGCTGCTTATGCGGTCGAACATAATTTGAAAGATTATCTGTAAAACGGAAGCTTGGTTAATTGACAGTATCGTTTTGTTGCGGATTAAAAAATCCATATACTACCGAAGAAATACGAGAGAATAAAATATTACCTTTTTCAAAAATCAGATTTTGCGGATGGTAGGTGNNAGGTATAGATACTTAGAATATAATCACCGCCCGGACTGTAGACCGCAGCCACATTGCTCATGGTATGGAGGAGTCCGTCGGATTCCTCTATCCATCCATGCTTATGCGCTATCGGGATACCGTCCGGTATCCCCGCCGAAATCAGGTATGGCAAATGATTGTTCTTAAGCAATGTCATCATATCACCGCATTCGCTTTGCGTGATTTCGTTCGGAAAAACCTCCGTCAGCTTCCCTTTACCGTATAAATCACATTGATAAATCAGATACAGCAACAAACCGATATCTTTGGGCGTTGTTTGGTTATAGATATCCGGCTTTAGGTCGATATCTGTTCGTGTATTAGCCGGAGTCTCTATTCGATCAAGCAAGGGGGCACCTAAATAAAAATAGCCGGCAAGAAATGTATTTTGAAACCCGAGCGCCCTAATATCTTTTGTAACTTCTAACGGGGCTGTCTCTCCGCCGATTACGTTTTCTAAGAGCCAATCCGTCTGTTCATTTTTTGATTCGGTTATCATCAACTCCAACTGTCGGGAAACAACGGCACTCGGTTTCTCATCCAAGTGCTTAAAAGCGGATATCATAATCGGGATTTTTATGGTACTGGCAGCTGTAAAAGCAATCTCCGGAATCAAATTTGATTTATTTTGGCGGGCAAAATCAAATTCTTCGCCGGTTTTGGGATCTAATAAGTATATTTCTGTAATTTGGTCCGGGTCTTGATTTTGATCTACAACCGAGGATAATATAATTTCCAAATTTGTTAAAGAAGATGGCGGTTCGGGAATACTGGCAATCGGTAAATCAATTGTCTGATGATCAAATGAAGTTAAAGCTTCTTGAATCATTTCAACAGCTTTTTCGATATCCAATTGATAACCGGGATGCCCCGAATAAAAACCGGAACCGTTAAGATCCGGATATTTTGCCACTGCTGGTTGATCATATCGAACGCTTATCTCGTTTCGCAAAAATGACTCGATTTTTTCTTCATCTGCGTAGGATTCCAGTGCTATTGAGATCGGGTCTCTTTTTTGTTCCCTGAATAAACTGTTTACAAATGTTTTTGACGAACACATCTCGAATACTTTTGATTCCAATTCGGATTGCGCTTTTTCGATATCAATTTTGAAAGAAAACTGTTCCGGATTCACCTGAATCAAACTTTCCCGATATTTCAATTCGAGCGGAATCGATGAAAGTGTTTTTATTTCTTCCATTGCCTCCGAGATCGTCAAACCTCCGATATTCAACGGCCCTGCTGTTGAATTTCCGGGAAGAATATTGCATTGAGAATAAAACATATCCCTTGAAATAATCAAAAGAACAACCGATAAAAAAAGGAGAGAAAAGGCAATTGCAAAAAAACCAAAGCGAATTTTTCGGGGCATATGTTTCAACCTGTTCCATTTTATCAGGAAATTGACCGGTCATTTTGATTTTGTGAAATTGAAGAGAATACGCGAAGGTTAGAGAGACAAAATATTCTTATATGGAGTGATCAATACTTATACTGTATAATTCGATCCCAGAAAATAAAAACATGGGGTATAAAAATATTTTATGAGCAGAGTAATTCGTACCGGAAGTGCAAGTACTGAAAGAAACAGATTAAAAAAGGCACTGGTTCTGGCGATCCGAGAGTTGATGAAGCAATCGGAACCGAACGAAACTTCCAGAGACCTGATTGCTTTTATTTTGTTGTGTCTGGAACGAATCACTGAAACGGTTGAAGAATCAGCGGAAGCGTGGGAAAAGCGCGGATATTGGTTAAAAGCAGACCATTTTCGAATGGAATGGGAGTGGGCGCGTTTGTTGGCGGAACGGATCCGTCCGAATGTACTGACAGAAAATTACAACAAAATAATTCCCGATCTCATTGAATTGAGTCAATCACTTAATGATGTTACGATATCCGATAGTCATCGGTTAGGAACTCCCTGGCTTGGAGCATGGGACCAACTCCATAAAAAATGAGACCCGATTAATTTATCTCCATGAAAAAAAGCACGGTAGATGATGAATATCCGAACGGTTCAAAACGGCTTTTCGTCCCTGCGGTCGAAACCAAAGCTGAAACAACGGTTATCAATTCAAAATTTATAGCCACATGTGCGCCCGTATTTTCAGTTGAAGAAGCAAAAGATTTTATTTTGAAAATACGCAAGACCTATCCGGATGCTACGCACCATGTACCTGCGTATGTAATAGGCCATCAATCTTCAACCGTTTGTTACTGTAATGATGACGGTGAACCCGCCGGTTCGGCAGGAAGACCGATTTTGACCGTTCTCACCGGGAGTGGAATGGGTGATATCGCTATAGTTGTTACCCGTTATTTCGGAGGAACGAAACTCGGTATCGGAGGATTGGTTCATGCTTATGGCGGTGCCGCCAAAAAGGTATTATCAATCGTCCCCCGTGCTGAAAAAGTATTAATGGATTCTTTTCAATTTGATATCGATTACCATCTATTTGAGCTGATAAAAAATCTTTTTAACACGGAAAATGTTTTATTGATCGATCATATTTTTGCGGAGAAGATTACCTTATCTGCCAAAGTTGAATCATTTCGATTTCCTGAAATTGAGGCGAAACTAAACGAATTATCCAACGGTAAGATCATCCTTGAAAAAATTTCCGAAAGAAAAATGGAAATTCGACCGATCTGATTTTTTCGGTAAAGATATTTTCCTCAGAGAAATTTATATTGGATTATTCAAATAAAATTTTGACTTGATTTAATAGATTCATCATCAAATCTATTAATATTTTAACGAATATAAAACATAAGAATAAAAAGATCAAAAATTGGATTCATGGACTCGAAGAAAAAACTGAATCCGAGGATAAAATAGAATGGCATGTCAAGTGATAAAGAAAAGATAAAACAAATCTTCAATATTTTTTGGCCGTTGGCAATCAGTTGGCTTTTTATGGCTGTCGATATTCCCTTTGTTTCGGCGATCGTCAGTCGAATGCCGCAGCCGGAAATAAACTTAGCCGCCCATAGCATAGTCTATCCGATAGCATTAATTATTGAAGCACCTATTATTATGATGCTTTCGGTTTCGTTAGCTCTCAGTAAAGACAAAAAGAATTATCGTCGTATATATAAATTTATGATGATGCTTTGCGCGGGATTAACCATTATTCATGCTTCAATCAGTTGTACACCTTTGTTTTACTTGGTGGTCGGAAATTTAATGGGAGCTCCGAAAGAATTATTACCTTATGCCCGTGTCGAAATGATCATGATGATTCCGTGGACCTGGGCGATCGGATACAGACGCTTTTATCAGGGAATATTGATTCGAAACGGTCATTCGAAACAAGTAACGATCGGAACCATCATTCGAATGTCTTTTTTAATCGGGGTCCTGCTGATCGGTTACCGGTTACAAGATTTTGTCAGTGGAACAATGACAGCAGGAGCGGCTTTATCTTCCGGCGTGATCGCTGAAGGACTTTTTTGCGGATTAAAAGGAAGAAAAACCGCCGATAGAGATTTTGAAGAAGGAGAATTATCCGAGCTGATATCTTGGGGAGAACTGATTCGATTTGTAATACCGTTGATTCNNGGAGAACTGATTCGATTCGTGATTCCTTTGATTTTGACGCAAATAATTAATCTGGGTTGGATGTCGTTGGGTAGTGCGGCGATGAGTCGAATGATTAATCCGATTGCTTCATTAGCGGTTTGGCCTGTTTTATCCGGGCTTTTAAATATTATTAAATCTTTTGGCAGTGCATGTAATGAGACGACCTTATCTGTTATCAATCGTGAAGGATTCTATAAAGCCGATCGTAGATTTACATTTTATATAGCAATTTTTAGTACATTGTTTTATGCCGCTTTAATTGTTACACCCTTAGGTCGTTTTTGGTTTGAAGGTCTTTCTTCCCTCACACCGGAATTATCCGATCTTGCGAAAAAAGCCCTTCCTATGATTTTTCTGGTTCCGTTTGTCAATACATATTTGAATTTTTATCAGGCGATTTTACTCGCCGGAAAAAAGACCAGCGGATTTTTAGAGTCCCTGTTAATTTATTTAATTTTTATGATATCGATTCTATATATCGGAATTTTGACCCAAAAATGGGAAGGAATCTATGTAATCATGATCGGAATGAATATTGCGGTACTCGCGCAAACTCTTTGGACAAGATTTCGTGCCGGAAAAATTATTCCGCTGTTTGATCACCCAAAATAAGATTCGATTTAAATTTCGCTGTCTTTAATCAAATGATGAATTAATTGCTCCTCAAAATCTATGGAATAATTAGCTCGAATTGCGTTTTGTTTGATTTTTTGTATCTCTTTTTGACTGAGCCCATCATTGAACGGAAATTTTATGACGGATTCAATTTTCCGGATTAATTCGGAATGCTTATCCGGATTTTGATATAAAGGATGNNGATGCCAACAAGGAATGCTTCTTTTTTCGTATAGACATCGATATGCACAATGTCGAGGAAGCCAATTATGTATTTCTTGAATATTATCCGGGGATATTTTTATGCAAGTCGACATTTTTTGAAACCGATCAGGATAAACCTC
This sequence comes from Leptolinea sp. UBA1437, assembly GCA_002329625.1. Taxonomy (GTDB): domain Bacteria; phylum Chloroflexota; class Anaerolineae; order Anaerolineales; family Anaerolineaceae; genus Flexilinea. The sequence goes on along the minus strand of DCTP01000059.1, from coordinate 6,509 downwards.
ACATAATCCGGATTCAAGGTTTAAATAAGGACATACTACTTCGGTATAAAAAATTTCCGAAGTGTCCTCATCTTCAATTTTATAAAAGCAGCAAATTCCACAATGATCGCATAAAAGTTCCCATTCCGATTCGGTAAAAAGATTTTGAAGACAATTTTCCATTTTTTATTTTCTTTGAATAGAAAAAACTAAATAAGTTTATCGGTAGAAATAATCAAATTGGTAAACTTTTCAGTAAATAAATCAGGATCCGAAGTAGTCAATAAATCTCGAATTAGGTATTTTTCCAAACTGGTATGGGATAAATACTTTTTGGCATGTTTCCGAAACAGAATGCAGCCCCGACTATCACCGTAAAAACTTTTCATCAGAGACAAATGCTCCAAACAAATTTCTTGAAACAATAACAAAGGAATCTCATCCACATTATAACCGGCAAAAATCCATGGATTTTGCAAAGCGGCGCGTCCGATCATAACAGCATCGCAACCTGTATAATCAAGCATCGATTTTATCTCAGAAACGGCATTGATATCTCCATTACCGATGACCGGAATTTGAAGTGTTTGTTTTAATAAAGCAATTGCATCCCAATTCGGATTTCCTGAAAACAATTGTTTACCGGTACGTGCATGCAATGTAATCATTGCTGCGCCATTATCTTGTAAGATTTTACCGATCTCCAAGAAGTTAATGCTTTCATTATCCCATCCCAAACGAATTTTTGCCGTTATCGGGACCGACAGTCGACCGGTCAATCCCGAAATTATTTCCGCGACCAAATGGGGATCTTTTAATAAACCGACACCGGCGCCTCGGTTAGCAACACGGCTGATTGAACAGCCCATATTAATATCAATCCAATCGGGATTCCACTTATTAACTATGATCTCCGCCCCTCGAATAATCCGTTCGGGATTATTGTCAAAAAGCTGAATTCCTATCGGGCGTTCGGACGGTTGAAAAGAACATCTTTCTTCATATATCGTATTACGAGAGACAACTTCCATCGTGTTAACGAATTCCGTAATACTGGCGGCGGATCCAAGCTTCCTGGTAATTTGACGGAAGGGACTGTCGCTATATCCATCCATGGGGGCGAGTATTGTTTTTCCCCGAACCGGTATATCTCCGATAAAAAAATTTGAGCTGTTCAAGCTCGACATAAAAGCCATGCTTCATATGCGTTCAGTATTCTGGCATTTTTTGACA
>DCTP01000059.1:0-5231 GCA_002329625.1 Leptolinea sp. UBA1437 | reverse complement strand
AATCGGAAGGTTGTAAAATTCCGTCATCCGGTTCATATTCATAAAAAATCGTAGCTTCGAAAGGGAAGCGCAAATTTTGATTCAGATACTTCAGCCATGTATCATAAGGAGAGCGGTCTGTTTTTTCCTTATCATTCGGAAACAACGACTGAATTAATTTACCAGATCTCCCAAAATATTGCCAAAATAAGCGCGCTCCGATGGCATTTTTCTCCCACTCTACAGCATCGGCATTATATTCCCCTTCAACTTTTAAAAGAATATGTTCAGGGACGATCTTATAAGACCATTCTTTTTCATCTGTAAACAGTTTAATATAATAGTTATCCGGGATTTGTTTTAATGTTTTTTCCGTCCATTCAATTAGATATAGGGTTTCGTCAGGGTCATTTTCATCAGGTGAAAATATCATTCGAACAACCCCTTCATAATCTTTCAGATTAAGGGCGCTATCTTCGTCGATAAAACTGTGATTGATCCTGACTATGTTTCCGATGGTAATAGGTTCCATTGAAAATTTCCTTTCATTCGGAAAAGATTATACTATTCCGATAAAAAAACAGCCTGCGTTCACAAAAAAGCAGGCTGTTTTTTTATTATAAACTACCTATTTATTTACTTGATATTTTTTATCTCCGGTTAAGAAGAAGCTGACGATCTGATTTGCGGCGGCTGTACCGGCATTATTATTCGCTTCAGATGTCTGAGCGCCGCATTTTTTCGGAGTGAAGAAGAATCTACCAGGGAATTTTTCTTCGATAACAGCTTTATTTGACGGTGCGACATCGGCAAGATAATGGAAATCAGGTCTGGTTTCAAACATTTTAATTAAATCGTCTTCATCGATAATTTCTGCGCGTGCGCTGTTGATCAAAACAGCTCCCTGCGGCATAAGTGACATTAAATCATAATTGATTGATTTAATAGTAGAGGGAAGGGCAGGGATATGGAGAGAAACATATTGACACGTCTTATAAAGGTATTTTATGTCTTCTACCGGGAATACGTTATATTCATAGCCTGCTTCAAAGGAGACGAACGTATCATAAAAATGGACATACATTCCCAATCCGTTAGCAATTTTTGATAGACATTTCCCTACAGCACCGAAGCCTTGAATTCCGAGTTTTTTGCCTTTCAATTCTGTTCCGGTTGAGCCGTCATAAAAATTTCTGGCATTCATAATCATCATGCCTGCAACAAGTTCGGCAACGGCATTGGAGTTTTGTCCCGGAGTGTTTTCGACAACGATACCTCTTTCCTTCGCTGCTTGAAGATCAATATTATCGTAACCGGCACCGGCACGAACGATGATCTCCAAATTTGGGGCATGATCAATAACCTCTTTGGTGATCTCATCGCTTCGGACAATCAGTCCGTTTACGTCCGCAACCGCTTCATATAATTGGTTTACATCTGTATATTTCTCAAGCAATTTCACCGTAATGTCACCGCTTTCCAAAATGCTTTTAATTTTTTCAACAGCTGCTTTGGAAAAAGGCTTTTCTGTCGCAATCAATACTTTCTTCATGAGATGGCCCTTTCTTGTTGAATTAATGTGCTTTTTCAAATTCGTGGATTGTATCAATCAGAGCATCGACACTTTCCATTGGTAAAGCGTTGTAACAGGATGCACGGAAACCTCCCACAGAACGATGCCCTTTGATACCGACTAAACCGCGTTGTTTTGCCAGGTCAAGAAATGCGGTTTCAAGTTCACTATATTCCGGTTTCAGAACAAAGCAAATATTCATCCGAGAGCGATCCTGTGGGTCCTCAACGGTAGCTTTAAACAATTTACTGGAGTCCAAAGCATCATAAATCTTAGAAGAGCGAGCAATTGCCCGTTTTTCCATTTCCTTAACACCGCCGCTTTGCTCCATCCATTCCATTGTTTTTAATCCGGCAAAAATCGGGAATACTGGAGGAGTATTTTTCATGGAATTGTTCTCGACATGTACTTTATAATTTGCCATCGTCGGAACCGGTCGAACAACTTTATCCATAAATGAATCTTTGATAATTACAATCGTAACGCCGGCGGGAGCAAAATTTTTCTGTGCACCGCCGAAAATCAGACTGTATTTTGAAACGTCTACGGGTCGGCTGAAGATATCGGATGACATATCGGCGACCAATGGAACTTTGCAATCAAAATCTTCACGAATTTCGGTCCCTTCGATCGTATTATTGCTGCAAATCTCAAAATAATCCGCATCTTCGGGAACCGTATAATTTTTGGGAACATAAGAATAATTCTTATCTTTGGAAGAAGCTACGATATCCACTTCGCCGAATAATTTAGCTTCTTTGATTCCACCCATCGCCCAGGTACCCGTATCAAGATAAGCGGCTTTTTTGCCCAAGAAATTGTAAGGAACAGTATAAAATTGAGTTGAAGCCCCGCCGCCTAAGAAGATTACGGAGTAACCTGACGGAATATCAAGAAGGCGTTTCGTCGCTGCAACTGCATTGTCCATTACTGCGTCAAATTCTTTTGAACGGTGAGAAACGGAAAGAATAGAAAGCCCTGTATTATCAAAATCCTTTATTGCTTCTATGCATTTTTCATAAGTGTAATCAGGAAGGATTGCAGGACCGGCATTAAAATTATGTTTTTTCATTATTTCTCCTTATATCAAATCAGAAAATTATGATTTTATTTATCGATTCCCGCTTTACATCTATCTGAATCGCAAGAAAGATGTCGGGGTTTTGTATACTTTTATTCTAATCCAGTGATAAATATTTTTGGTCATGTAATTGTCATACAATTAAAATTACATCAATCCCACCAACTGTTTTGCTCGAGATTTTCTCTTTCTTGGAGAACTTCGACTTTCCCTTCTGGTTCTAACCATAAAACAATGGGACGGGGCGCCAAATTATAATTTGAAGCCATACTTAATTGATATGCACCCGCAACCGGTATCATTAATAAGTCGCCGTAATTAAGATCAGGGAGCATAACGTTATCAATTAAAACATCCCCGCTTTCGCAATATTTTCCGACAACTTTACATGGATTCTTACGACTATTAACCGATTGATCAACCGGATTCGCCGTATATTTTGCTTGGTACAATGCATTTCTGGGATTATCGGACAGTCCGCCGTCAACTGCTATGATCCTCTCACCGTTTATGGATTTTTTCTGAGTTCCTATTTGATAGATAGCTACCCCCGAACGGGCGACAATGAAACGCCCCGATTCTAAAATCAATTTCGGCAAACGGATTTGATAACGGTTGCATATTTCCGTAATTGTTTCCGAGATGGCTTTTACCCATTTTTCCGGATTGTTATCTGGATCGTCTTCAACATAAGGAACACCCCAACCTCCTCCGGGGCTCAATTCAAGCGGAGTGTAGTGACAATTTATCGCTAAATTGAACATTTTCTTTATTGCGATTTGATAGGGAAGCGGATCAAAGAGTTGAGATCCTAAATGGCAATGCAACCCCGTAAGACAAAGAGCTGAAGAATTTACGGCATATTCGATTGCGTTTGCCGCATCACCATTTATGATATGAAACCCAAATTTGCTGGTTGCAGCAGAAGTTTCGATATGAGGATGAGTGGCAACGCGGATNNCCTCAGCCAAATTTGCGCAACCTTTTTTTTCGAATTTGCGATCCTTTCTGTCAACAGCAATTCATCCATATTATCGACAACAATGGCATGAATATCTTGGTCAACGACAATTTCTATTTCTTCGATGGATTTATTGTTTCCGTGAAAATGAATTCGGTCCGGACTGAAACCAGCAGCCAGTGCAAATCGAAGTTCCGTCAGACTTACAACATCTAAATCGACTTCCTCGGTCGCTATTTTTGAGGCAAATTTTCGTGATAAATAAGCTTTGGAAGCATACGCGATCGTTCCCGGACCGGAATAAAAATCAGCCATTGCCGATCGGATTCGATTTATGTTTTCGTGAATGGTATCCCGGTCATAAATATAGAAAGGTGTACGATATGTTTCAGCCAGATCGGAAAGATCCGAACCAGCGATTGTGAAATGATTTTTCGAATTAATAGTTGCTGATATTGGATATAAACGTTTTAAATCGGAATCTGTCATGATCTGTGATCGTCCTTGGTTCAGTAATTCGTTTTTAATTAAAAAACGTTATTTCTATAAATTATATTCGAGCCCTGGATTATTCATAAATAAAGTTTTATTCAACAATTTGATATAAAATTAGTAAGACGATTACCTAATTTATTACGAAGAAAGAAGAAAACGGATATCGATGATTTCATTCAATGTTCCTCCATATATCGGTGAAGAAGAGAAATATATTGAAAAAGCTATTCAAAACCATAAAATATCAGGCGACGGAGAATTTACACATTTATGCAGTTCTTGGTTGGAAGAAAAAACAGGAGCAAAAAAAGTTCTGTTAACTACTTCCTGTTCCGATGCCCTTGAGATGGCTGCCTTATTATGTGATATCCAAGAAGGAGATGAAATCATCATGCCTTCTTTCACTTTTGTATCAACCGCAAATGCCTTTGTATTACGGGGTGCAAAAATTGTTTTTGTGGATATTCGTCCGGACACATTAAATATCGATGAATCTCTGATTGAAAATGCGATCACGAATCGAACAAAGGCGATTGTTCCGGTTCATTATGCAGGCATCGGTTGTGAAATGAACACAATTGAAAAAATTGCGGAAAAGTACCATCTGATGATAATCGAGGATGCCGCTCAAGGTGTTATGTCTTCCTATGGAGGAAAAGCGTTGGGATCGATCGGAGATTTTGGATGCTACAGTTTTCATGAGACGAAAAATTACTCAATGGGTGAAGGTGGAGCGGTACTTATAAAGAATCCGATGCATATTGAACTTGCTGAGATAATCAGAGAAAAAGGAACTAATCGCAGCAAATTTTTTAGAGGGCAAGTTGATAAATATACTTGGATCGATAAAGGATCATCCTATCTGCCCAGCGAATTAAATGCGGCATACCTATGGGCACAGCTTGAAGTGGCTGATGAAATCAATCAAAGTCGACTCGATAGCTGGAATTTATATTACAAACTACTGACAAAATTGAAGGATCAGAACCGATTAGAATTACCGAAAATTCCTGAAGGCTGCACTCATAACGCTCATATGTTCTATATTAAATCAAAGGATCTTGATGAAAGAACAAACCTGATCAATCATCTGAAGAATAATGGAGTATTATCAGTATTTCATTATATACCACTACACAGTG
>DCTP01000053.1 GCA_002329625.1 Leptolinea sp. UBA1437 | reverse complement strand
TTCGGAATAAGAAAATCCGTTTTCGCTCGCTGAAAACGGATTTTCTTATTCCGAAGTCGGAAAAACTTTCGATTGCGTTATTTGAGAAATGATCGATCAGAAATGAAATATAAGAAAATATATTATGTAGACTTATATAGAATTACAATTTGTGTCCGTATATTTTATAATTCAAAAGTTATGTCTATGAAAAGATATATAATTGATTTGTTACGAAAGAATTCATAAAAAAAATCGGCTGCGGGGAGGCATACCATGACGACATGTGCAATTGTTGGGATTAATTGGGGAGATGAAGGAAAAGGCCGGATGGTAGATCTGGTTGCCATGGATTACGATGTTGTGATTCGTTACCAAGGAGGCAATAATGCCGGACATACCGTCGTTAATGAATACGGAAAGTTTGCATTAAATCTCGTCCCCTCCGGTATTTTTCGGAGAGAAGTTGTGAATGTGCTCGGAAGCGGGACGGTAGTTAATCCGGAACATCTTTGCGGCGAAATAGATAAATTGCGAAAAGCCGGAATCACGATTACCCCAGAAAATTTCATCATCAGTGATCGTTCGGTGATTGTTTTCCCGTACCATATCGAACAGGATTCACTGGAAGAATCAAGATTGGCAGATAAAAAATATGGATCGACCAAACGGGGAATTGCGCCGGTATATGGCGATAAATATTTAAAGAAAGCGATCCATATGGGTGAATTGCGTTATCCCGATAAGCTCAAAACCCATTTGGATGATGTTCTGAAATGGAAAAATTTGACCATAACCAAAATTTATGAAGCGGAGCCGTTTCAATTGGACGAACTGATGGATTGGGTGATGGAATTCGGTGGGAAACTGCTTCCTCATATTACTGATACCGGTGATTTTTTGCGCAAGGCAAACGCGGAAGGAAAAAACATCCTTTACGAAGCGCAATTGGGTGCATTGAGGGATGTGGATTATGGAATATATCCTTATACATCTTCTTCCAACCCGCTTGCATCCTATGCTCCGATTGGATCCGGTGCACCGGATATTAAAATCGATAAAGTAATCGGAGTTGTCAAAGCCTTTTCAACCTGCGTTGGAGAAGGACCCTTTATCGCGGAATGGTTCGGAGATGAAGCTAAAAAATTGCGGGAAGCAGGCGGAGAATATGGTGCAGCCACCGGCAGGCCGCGCCGGGTCGGGCCGATCGATTTGCCTGCAACACGCTATGGGGTAAAAGTTCAAGGCGCGACCGCGATCGCGTTTACGAAACTGGATGTGCTTTCTTATATGGATGAGATTCCCGTTTGTACGGCATATGATATTAACGGGAGTATCACGAGAGATTTTCCTTTTCATTCGCTTCTGGATGATGCCAAACCGGTTTTTGAAACGATGCCGGGTTGGAAATGCGATATTACGGGTGCGAGAAAATACGATGAACTGCCCGTTGAAGCCCGTCGTTATATTGAATATGTCGAAAATGAAATTCATTGTCCGATGACTTATATCTCCGTCGGTCCCGGCAGAGATGAAATCATTTTGAGGAAGGCATGAAAGAACGGTACGAAAGCCCGCTCGCCGGACGATATGCTTCGGATTTTATGCTCGAATTATTTTCCGAAAAGAACCGGCATATCCTTTGGCGCAAGTTATGGGTGGAGTTGGCGAGAGCCGAACATGAGCTCGGTCTTCCGATCACTTCAGAGCAGGTCGAAGAATTGGAAGCTCATATCACCGATATCGATTATGCGGTTGTCTCCGCAAAAGAAAAAGAGATTCGTCATGATGTGATGGCTCACATATATGCTTACGGCGAAGTCTGCCCTAAAGCAAAGGGGATTATTCATCTCGGAGCGACAAGTTGTTACGTGACCGATAACGCGGATTTGATCCTCTATCGCCAAGCGTTAAGTTATATCCGGAATGAATTATGGCATGTCATCTCGATTTTAAAAGATTTCGCGCTGCGATACAAGGCAATGCCGACTCTCGGTTATACCCATTTACAACCGGCGCAATTGGTAACGGTAGGGAAGAGAGCTTGTCTATGGATTCAGGATTTGCTGAATGACGCAGCCGAACTGGATTTTGTTCTCAGTCAAATCCGTTTTCTCGGATGTCGGGGAACCACGGGAACCGAAGCCAGTTTTATGGAGCTGTTTAAAGGAGACTCGGCAAAAATCGATGAAATGAACCGGCGTATTGCGGCTGCGTTTGGCTTTCAAAATCTTTTTCCGGTATGCGGACAGACTTACCCACGGAAATTGGATTCACAGATTTTGAATGTTCTGAGCGCTGTCTGTCAAAGTTGTTATAAATTTGCCAATGATTTACGGCTTTTACAGCATTTACAGCAGATTGAGGAACCGCATGAAGCCGGGCAAGTCGGTTCTTCTGCTATGGCATATAAAAGGAACCCTATGCGCAGCGAGCGTTTGTGTTCACTCGCCCGCTTCGTAATGGTGGATGCATTGAATGCACCGCTGACCGCATCGCTTCAATGGTTCGAAAGGACATTGGATGATTCCGCCAATCGGCGTATTTCTCTGCCGGAAGGATTTTTGGCGACCGATGCCGTTTTACGTCTTATGAGTAATATCAGTCGCGGCCTGATTGTCAATGAGAAAATTATCGAACGTGATGTGCGGCAATTTCTTCCGTTTATCGCTACCGAAAATTTGTTGATGGCTTCCGTTGAAAAAGGTGGTGATCGTCAGGTCTCGCATGAAATTATCCGAAGACACTCGTTGGAAGTGGCCGATCGGATTAAAAATGGCGAAAGCGGGAATCTATTTGAGCTGCTGGCAAATGACCCGGATTTTAACTTAAGCGCCGAAGAAATAAATTCGGCTTTAAATCCACAGGATTTTATCGGACGATGCGTGGAACAAGTGGAGAATTTTTTGAACTCCTTTGAAATTCAATATTCTTCAGACTTTTTAGACGAGGAAATCACCCTTTGATCATTTTTTTTAAAGAGGGTTAAACAGGGGGGAGCGGTCTTCATTGAAAAAGAAACTAACCGAAAAATCCTCATGGATTTGGTCAATCGTAATTTTGGGAGGAATTCCGCTTGTAATTTATATTCTGTGGCGATATCTTATCAGTAAAAACGCCTTCGATAAAACTCTTCTGATTCATCCCTATGAAATAGTTTCCACTAAAATCAATCGACCTGTCACTCTTGTTTTACTGACAGATTTGCACAATAATTTTTTCGGGACCGAACAGAATGAACTGGTAAAAGCCATCAAAACAGTTAACCCCGATATGATTCTGATGGCCGGCGATATGATCGATAGAAAATTTCCGTTAGACGGATTTTTAGCACTAATTCGGAATTTGCCCGAGTCGGTACCGGCTTTTTTTGTAACCGGGAACAATGATTTTTGGAAAGGTTATCCCGCCGGAATTAAAACGATCTTACGCGATCATGGGGTTAACGTACTGGAAGGGGAGTGTATATTGATCAATGTGAAAAATCAAATGATCGATGTTTGCGGAATCGATGATCCGAAGATCGGGAAAAAGATTTATCATGCCCAAATTTCTTCCGCCGGGAAACAGAAAAATTCCGGCTGCTATTCGATTCTTCTGATGCATCGGCCTGATCAGCGCCGCCTTAACGAAATTCTGCCTTATCACTATGACCTTATTTTATCGGGACATGCTCATGGCGGTCAGTGGCGCATACCGGGGTTAATTAACGGGTTGGTCGCACCTGATCAGGGAATCTTTCCCAGGTATACGGGGGGCCTTTATCAACACGGAGAGACGAACCAAATCGTCAGCCGCGGGTTGGCAAAAAACAGCAGCTTAATTCCCCGAATTTTCAATCGACCCGAATTGGTTGTGATTCAGCTTCTGCCGGATAAACGCTGAATCTCAGTAAGGGATCTATCCGACCCGCCGGCGAGAGGAATTGCATATCGCCATCAAATCCGATAATATCAAGGTCTATCGCGCAATATCCGAACAGGGATTATCGACATTTGTCGAATTGTTTAGAAAGAGTAGTTAACCGGAGAGGATTTTTATGAAAATTCAGCCTTTTAAAGTCGAAGAATGGATGAATGCTTATGAAGATTCCGCGATATATAATATCGCCGAAACTTGCGTCGATCCGTTATCGATTCGAGAACTTTTTGAATTAACCGCAACCGATATTGAAGATTTCACCGAAAGAATTTTCGAGCGACCGCTTACTTACGGTGCCATTACCGGTTCACACTCTTTTAAAACCGGAATCTGTAAGTTATATCGGAGTTTGAAGCCGGATAACATCCTCTCAACACATGGGGCTGCCGGGGCAAATCATCTGGTATTTTATGCTTTGACGGAACCCGGGGATCATGTGATTTCAGTAAAGCCCACTTATCAGCAACTTTATTCGATCCCTGAATCATTTGGCGCCGAAGTTCAAATTTTGAAACTTCGGCGAGAAAGTAATTACCTTCCGGACCTGGCTGAATTGAAGGAGATGATTCGTCCCGATACCAAACTGATTTGCTTGAACAATCCAAACAATCCTACCGGTGCGTTGATTCCGAATGAAATGCTGCGGAAGGTGGTTGAAATGGCTGAAAATGTCGGGGCTTATGTGTTATGCGATGAGGTATACCGCGGATTAAATCAGAACCATGAGTATACTGAATCTGTTGCGGATTTGTATGAACGTGGGATCAGTGTCGGCAGTATGTCTAAAATTTTCTCACTGTCCGGCTTGCGTTTAGGATGGATCGCAACCCATAATCAGGAAGTAATCAAAGCCTGTTTTTCTCATCGGGATTACAGTTTGATCAGCTGCGGAATTCTTGACGAGGCGGTGGCTTCGGAAGCTCTGAAGAACGGAAGCGCGGTTTTCAATCGTAATTTGACTCGGATCCGCGAAAATCTTGCGATATTGGACAGTTGGATCAGGGAACAACCTCATGTCAGTTATATCAAACCGCGAGCCGGGACGACCGCATTGATACATTATGATTTTGACATACCATCATACGACTTTTGTAAACAGTTGTTGGATAAAACCGGTGTGTTTTTAACTCCGGGAGCCTGCTTTGATGAGGAGTATTGTTTTCGTATCGGCTATGCCTGTGCTACCCAAACGTTGAAAGACGGTCTACAAAAGCTGACGGAATTTATCGACGGATTATCGGAAAACGGCGTCATTCAATAGTATTCAATCTTTTTTGATTTGCAGATATTCTTTGATTGCTTTCGGGCGGAGCAGCGTGATTATACTTATGAAAATCAATCCGGCCAAACCACAACTATAAAATGCCACTCGCGGATTGAATCGTTCGGCGAAAAACCCTGCATAAAGATTCCCCAGAGGAGTGGTTCCGTTCAAAAATAAACTATAAATGCTCATTACTCGCCCCCGATAGCGATTCTCGGTGTTAATTTGAAGTGTCGAATTGACGTTAGAGAGGGTCAGGATATAACAAAATCCGTTCAGGATATGAAATATCCC
>DCTP01000049.1:4892-5053 GCA_002329625.1 Leptolinea sp. UBA1437 | reverse complement strand
ATGTTTTTAAACCATAAAAAAATAGCTTTCTATGCACAGAATTTAAAAAATGACGAAAAACGTTTAGTCGGATCCTTGGCTTCCTATGCCAATCTCGGGAAACAATTTCACGATTGGACGTTGGATCCCGATGTAATTCGATGGGTTAATGAATTCTTATC
>DCTP01000049.1:0-4878 GCA_002329625.1 Leptolinea sp. UBA1437 | reverse complement strand
GATTGTCTTAAAAATCAAATTTATCGGAAAGCGTTAGTTGTAATCCGGCCGGAATGCATCGATGCGTTTCGGTCTTTTGGGTTCTCGTTTTCAATTGTCGAGATTGAAAAAGCGGATGTCGCTTCGTGAAGAGGAACGCAGACCCTGTTTCCCAAACAGGAAAAATGAAACGCAGACCCCACTTTTCCCCTTCCTTGACGGATTTATGGAAACGGTTATAATAATTTCCGTTGAACTGCTGGTGTAAGAAAGAAATTGCGGGCATAGTTCAGTTGGTAGANNTCGAGTCTCGTTGCCCGCTCTTTTACCGGAAGAAAAATTACGGCGACGTGGCCAAGTGGATAAGGCATGGGTCTGCAAAACCCTGACCATCGGTTCAAATCCGATCGTCGCCTCAGAAGAATATTCAGCACTTAAATCCTCTTAATTGGAGGATTTTTTATTCAGTTATCCTTTTCTCTCGTTGTAAATACTTTCGCGAAAAATATAAAGAATGATCGAAAGTGAATGAATTTATTTAGAATTATTAGTAACCGATTTTCCTTTTGTCGGTTCCGATTTTCGAGTATGACCGATCCAAATTCCATATCGGGGCAAGATTTTATCCGTGACCAAGTAAATTATTACCGTGATCAATATCGCAACCCCAAAAACAAGCAATGAACTCGAAAGATTGTTCATCAAAGCCGGATCAATTAACATCACCAATGAAAGAGCAACCATAAGGCATCCGCTGAAAAGCTTGAGAATTTGCCCGTGCTTTTCCTGCATTCTGGAAGATTTCATCGAGATCACCGTAATGGTGAAAATAACCAGTTCATCCAGTTGATAAAGGAATAGATAAAGAATCAATAATGCGATAAAAGTTGCTTTTGATGCGTGATTTGCGACCAGCAAGTTACTCCAAACAACCGGAAATGCGGCGGTACAGGAGAATTCGACCAACGAAACTCCTAACGCCAGAACAACGGTCGCTCCGATCATTGCCCAAAGATTTTCACTGTTATTAATAACATTACGCATTTTTTGATAAATACCCGGTTTTTTTTCGTCGGCAATCGTCAGTGAAATACCTTCTTTAAAAAAGAAATAATCTTTCAGATTGATAAAACCCAATACCAATGTAATTGCGGCAACAATAATCTGGATCCATTTCAAATAACTCGCATAAGTTAGCAGTGTAAAGACACCGGTAATAAATAAGGCGTAAATCAATGCAGCTATCATAATAAAAACCAAGCCGATAACTGTCATCTTTTTCCGAGAATTGGTATGAATCAGCATGGCTAAAAGCATTGTTAAAACCCATAACGAACAGGGATTTACACCATCAACCAATCCGATAATGACTGTGCTGACGAATAAAGTTTCCTGTGCCAAATCAATCTGACCGATCAAGGGAATGGTAATCTTCGCAGATAGAGCCTTTTCAGGAGGAATCAAATCCGTTTTCCCATCAACAATGTCTTGGGTATCGACAACCCCGCTCTGAATTCCGTTCGAAATTGCCGCTTCAATTTCTTGCTGTTTGATATCATTGAAACCGACCCAATATTGATTTCCGATAAAAGTGACCGGGACTCCGGAAGGGTCAAATCCATATTTTTGGGCAAATTTTTCTAAAAGCGTCACGTTTTCTGGATGATACCAAACTTCATATTCGTGAATCACCAGTTGATCGCCATATTTTGCAGTCATCTGCTGCAAAAAAACTTCTTCCTGTGCACAATGAGGACAGCCCTCACCCCGAAAAAAATATAAATTAACGATATATTGAGAACCAGAACTCTGCGCAAGTCCGGATAAATTCGGTATCGCCAGAAATATCAAAAAGCTGAAAATAATTAGTAGTATTTTTTTCTTCATAGAAGCCCGGCTTAACACCTTCAAATTTGCCACCGCTACAATTTTACCGTAAAAGGTTATTTAGATCTTTTTCTATCAATTATCAAACTCATTCTTATAAAACCTTCATTAAATCGTTGAAATTTTCGAGTAACAATTTTTATGAATTTCGCAAAATCTAATTATTCATTTTTCAATAAGATTTATGCCATGTAACCCGCTTTGGATCAGTTCACCTTTTTCACCGATTAAGAATTCCAAAATTGGTAAATTGCAGAAATCTTGCTCTGTATATCGATCACTGAGAAACCATAATCCTTGATTTTCTGATGCACAGAATCGCCCCCAAGCAGGCGGAGCGGATGGAATATAGGGTCCGTATAAAATCACATCAATCCATGGCAGACACCGATTTCGCAAGGGATCAGATTGTATTTTTTCTTTTTGATATCCACTGAAAACAAAAACGGAAAGGGTTGTTTCCGTTTTAATCTTCCTTAATAGTTCATATAAAGCCGCAGGTTGTTGAAAAGGTTCTCCGCCACTGATTGTGACTCCATCCGTATTTTTCGCGGCTGATCGAATCATTTTGAAAACAGTATCCACCGAATCCAATCTGCCTCCTTCCTGGCTTTGCAGATCAGGATTACAACAGCCTTCGCAACCTAACGAACATCCCTGAAGCCAAATCACACAGCGATTGCCAGGTCCATTCGCAGAACTTTCGGGAATAAAATATCGCCAGCGGATATCCATCGAAATTATCTTTTCGTTTTTAACCGTAATTGGGATCTATTTTCAACCGGTATATCCAAAAAATATTCACCGGTATATTCCCGTTTTATGATCTCATTCCCCAAAGCCTCCTCCAGTTTTTTCGTCACATCCAAACAAGCCTTGCCTGGAACCCCATGCACTTGGAAGGTCACCTTTCCATTTGCATCAATCAATATCTCAATTTCTTCAAGTTGCGCCATTGATCCTCCTAATTTAAACGAATGACCGGATATTCTTCAAAAAGACATGAGCCGGATAATAAATCGTAAACAGTTATTAACAACATTTTATTACAGTCAATTTTAAATTCCACTTTAAATCTGGCATTCCCTTTCTCTCCGGGAGGATCCGCGTGTAGAAAAAATGGCGCATTTTCATTCAACCAAAAAGTATCAACTTCTTCTTTCGCGGCATCTGTTCTTGGGAAAAGGCGGATTGCCCCTTCTTCATCAAAGAAAATTTCTGTTTGCTCATTAAGCCGAAAAGCAGGTTTACTGATTTCATAAATCGCCAAACCGAAAATAGATTGATTTTGTCGAGTTGCTTTAATCTTCAGACTAGCAACCGGTTCATTTGAAGGATAAGGGGTACCGGGTTGAATAATCGGTTGAAATCGGAATTCGCCAGTCTTGCTGTCTCGAATTCGAATCGCATATTGATGCCGGACAAAATCCAACACTCCGAAACCATCGATCAAATTCATCGCACCTTTGGCTACAGCAGTCATTGGGTCGCCATTTAAAATTAGAGCCCTATGGAAAATATTTTCCAATTCAGAACGAATCGAAGGGATCATACTGCCTCCGCCTACCGGAATCACCGCCGTTATTTCAGAAGATTCTATTCCATGATCGGATGCTTGTAACAACGCATCCCGAATTACAGCATCGACTGAAAGAAACAGGCCTCTTTTTCTAAACAATTGTTCAAGCCCTTCTCTGGACTGTTGTAGAACAAATTTGTGATGATCCGATAATATCAATGACAGATCCGCTTCTTCTGCAAAGGACAGTTGTTGTTTTAATTTTTCACAAGCCGCCAAAACAATTTGTCCGTCCCGGTGAATCATCAAATCAGAAAAATCCTTCCCATTCTTCATCAACGCTTCTTCAAATATCCAACGATCTACTGTTGCTCCTCCGATGGAACAACCGGATTTCCCGATTACCTGAAAAGATTCTGATGGAAAACCTTCTCGTCTGTTCGGTTCTTGTAAGCGAACGACAGTAGCCTGCATCGTGCTGCCACCGAAATCAAAGAACAAAGCAGATTCACCCGCATGCATTTTCAATCCGTATCCGGCAGCCGCCGAAACCGCTTCATCTACAATTCGAACTTTTCGGAAGCCCTCGATCGTAAAAGAGGAAATCAACCAATCCGCATAATACTCGAAGGATTCTACCGGTACGGAAAAAACCAATTCATCAGCAGGAGCAGAAAATCGTTTCTCTGTTTCGCGGATAAGATTCGAAAGAAAATCTTCAGCAGCTTGTTTTGCGCTAATTTTCTCGCCTTTCACACGGATATGATAGGGACTGTTCAAACCGATATATCGTTTCATCCAGCGAAATGTAGTAAAAGAACTTTCCTTTTCCTCTCGGGTAACCTGACTTCCTATATAAATTTGCCCATCTGCATAATGGATCATGGAAGGGATCAATACACTTTCGGGCTCACTGATGCCCGGTAAATTGACACACTGCGTCTCCCGAGAAGAACCGTCTCGGAAAGCAAGAACTGTATTGGTATTGCCAAAATCAACAGCTAACGTTTGCATTCGCTTAACAATCTCCCTTGTTTCCTTGGATATTAAGTCGCGTATCTATATTTCAAATTTCCATTAAAATCATCAGGGAGCAAATTCCGAATGAATTATATTCCTGAAAAATTCAGAAAAAGGAATAACATATTTCCAGCATTAATAATTCGAGCCTTACAGTTGAGAAAAGGTAAACATCGGTACACTTGTTCGATTTCCATCTCCCCTTGCCCGATGAATTGATCTTTCCTTTCATAGGAACGCTTCTTAGACGCCGGAGCCATCAGCCTGGACAGCACCAACATCTTGACCACTGATCCCAAATCATAGCTATGCAAAGAATTGATCCAGTCGCATCTCATCCCAAATCTTTTGGTAAATCCGGACCCCATCGTTCTGTACCGGAAATCCGGCTAACTCTTCCGTGCCGTCTTTCCCCTTCAACAGTTGCTCAACCTCTTTGCGGATCGCCACCTCTTTCAGCTGTTTGTTTAGTT
>DCTP01000107.1 GCA_002329625.1 Leptolinea sp. UBA1437 | reverse complement strand
GAGTTCGAATCTCGTCTCCCGCTCTTCTTTCTTATAAAATGAAACAGAAACAAATTATTCTGTTTCATTTTTTATATTGATTTATTCCAAACATCAGAACCGAAATAATACTTAGGATAGAAATCACTAAACCGATTCGAAATCCGGGCGGAATAAATTTTAATTGAATCTCCTGTGCAAATTCGGGAATATTCTTAATACAGAGTAAACCGGAAAGTATATCGTCATATTTTATTCTTTTTCCGTCGAGAAAAACTTGCCATCCCGATTCATAGGGAATCGAGGAAACCAGAATAAGGTTGCTTGCTTCTTGATTCAGAAGAATTTTAAATGAATTAAATCCGGTTTGAATAACCTGTGGAGCATCCTCTTGAATCTTTTTTGCAAGGATCGAAAAACGATCGATATCAAATTCATAGATAGACGGAAGATGAAATTCTTGCCAATCTTGCCGATGAAAATTAATCTGGATCACGGAGGATTCTCTTTCTTTTATATAAGGATAAAGATTTAATATATATTGGATTCCGTTACTCATATAGGGATCTATATCAACCGATGTTCCGTTGATTAATAATTCGTATCCGCCAATCACTTGTGGAATAAATAAATAATATGGAGAAATCCTTGAAGTTTTAAATCGAATGGTGATCGAAGAAGGTTGAGCGGGATTTAAAACTCGTACCTGATCTTTTTCCGAATCTGAATATACCAAGTTATCGAGAGATATATCTTGTATCGGCACACTTTCATAAAATCGGCTGGTTTCTCCCGTTATTCCTTCTAATATTGCTTCTTGGAATACAACGGGGTTTTCATAAGCGGAAGATCCGACTGAATTTAATGCGGAATCTGAATAAAAGAACATCGGAAATGCATACGGATTCGACCAGACAAAACTTTCGATTTCATCATAATCACGGTTCAAGGCATAATCGGAAAAGAGAACCTTAATACCAAAAAGCGAATCTGTGAATATAGTGGATCCCTCATATCGAATCCAATAATTAATCGAAGTAATACCCAGAGATTGAGTCAACGCTTGAAATTTTTTGTTTAATATTGAGGTATAGAGCGAAAGGCCGTTATATCCCAATTCGATTGAATCATTTGACATGGAACGTCGATCCGTTTTTTCAATTCGATAAAAATCTCCGGGAATTTTTGATGAATAACGATCGATCAGATCGGCATATTTGCGATGATAATCCAAATAAGAATTACGATCCGCCAGAACCACCGAATTTTCCTTATAAAGGAGAATGCCGTTCAAAAAGCATTCAATAGAACAGAATATCCATAAGAAATAAGGAATATACCTATTTCGTTTTCCGCGGTTTACGATCAGTAAAAATAATGAATAAACAACTATAAAAAACAGATTGATGAAAATTTGATAAAGCTTTATTCTGTCGGGATAAATTTGATGAAAAGAAAGCAAGCCAAAAATTAAAAAGACACCGCATAGGATAATTTCTAAATTATTTATATGCATTTTGAGCAAAAATTCAAAAGAACAAGTCAACAATAAGAAAGAAAAGACAAAAGAAAAACGATAATGGAACCAGTTGGGATAATCAAATCCGTGCCAGATAATATTGAGAATTTGATCTGTAAATGAAAGGATAAGAATGATAGATAGTGCACCCGAAAAAATTTTTGTCTTCTTTGGAATCTGTTTGCTAAAGAAGAAGAGGCAACCTGATATCAATGGCAAAATTCCGCAATAAATGTAGGGCAAGTTCGCTTTGACTCCGTCGCCGATTCCGATAAAAAGCTTGGGAAATAATTCAAAAACCGAAAAATTAAAGTGGTGAATTGGAAACGGTTGACCGATTAAATCAGCATTTTCTTTTAATGCTCTGAATAAGGGCAGCCATAAAAAAGCGCTCAAACCGGTTGCCAGAATAATGGAAATGAGAAAGAGTCCGGTTTTCCGAATCTTTTCTTTCCGAGAAATCGACAGATCGGTACTGATAATCCTTATTAAAAAATAAAAACAAGAAAAAAGGCTTGCCATATACCCGCAATAATAATTAGACACAATTAAAAGAAAGTATAGGATAACGCATCCGCACCATTGATCTCTCGAAATGATTTTTTCGATTTGCCAGCATACAAGCGGCAATAAAATGATTGCATTTTGAAATGAGAAAAGAAAATAAAAAGCGATCGAATACCCCGACAAAGCATAGCAAACAGCAAAAGGAACAATAATCGGTTTATTTAAACAGTTGAAGCGTTTTCCGAGGTAGTATCCAAAGGTTAATCCGCTTAATGAAATTTCCAATAAAATAATCACTGTGACCGCATCGATCATTCGCTCTTCCGGAAAGAAAATTAGAAGGAGATAAAGTGGACTTGAGCAATAATGAACAAATGTCGGGAAGAAGTTTATCCCCCCGGCAGCGTGGAAAGTGTAAAAAAGATTTCCTTCTCCTTTATAAATTCTGGCTAATTCGGATAAAAACCCGATAAATTGGTCAGATAAATCACTATAGAGAAGAGAATTGTTTCCGAAAGGATAAACTTTTTCAAAAGCGAGGATGGCAATAAAAATCAGAAATGGTAAAAGAAAACAACAAGCTAAAATCTTATTGAAATGATTTTTTATCGGCAAATTTGAGACCATTTCTTTATTCTTTTCATATGGCACAAACTATTACAATGCGGCTGATAGCATCACAAAATTAATAATATCCGAGAAATCCATTTTACGGAGCAATTCGCAAATCGTAAAAAGACCGCAATTCGTGTTAAAATTCTCCCACGAAATGGCTTATCTTAAGATAATATCTTCCACTTTTTCACTTTTTGTCGCCATCGCAGTCGGTTTTTTCGCCGGAAAGAAAGATTTTTTAACCGAATCCTCCACAACCGAACTTTCACGATTTGTGATTCGAATCTTATTCCCGATTTATTTATTTCGGTCCGCTGTGACGTATATCAATAAGGAAAATTTCCTTTCAGCTCCGCTTTATACATTCTTAAATGTGATTGTGATGATAGCAATGTTGTTTATTTCCAGACAGATCGTGAAAAAAGCAAATATTTCGCCAGATAGAATCCCGATGTTTGAATTCACATCCCTTGCTGGGAATACCGGCTTTTTCGGGTTGACTTTTGCCACACTTCTCTTTGGTTCCGATGAAATAATGGCTGCGATTCTTTACGATTTCGGAGGATCGTTGGTAATTTTTATGATCCTCGTCCCATTTCTTTTAGATAACAATCATATACATCATCCCATAAATTTTCTGAAAGAGCCGAACGTTATTGCCATTTTAAGCGGTTTGATACTGGGAATACTTGGGGTGAAAATTCCTGAATTCTTAGCGCCATCCTTTAATTTGCCGAACCAAATTACTTTACCTTTGGCTTTGATTTTATGCGGAGCACAACTGGCATCCGTTAAAATATCAAAAGAATTCCATTTTTCTCAAGTACTGTATGTCATATTAATCAAAATGATTCTGATGCCGTTACTCCTGTTTATCATTGTTTTATGGATCCCTTTGGATGGGCAAATGAAGCAGTTTCTTGTAGTTGATGCTGCTTTACCATCGGGAATTTCAATGGTAAATTTCGCAAAAACATATCACCAGGATTCTGATTTCGCGGCGGTAGCCGTTTTTGCGACTACCGCTTTTTCAGTTATTTGGCTTCCGTTTCTACTGATTGTTTTGTCTTCGATATTCTAATAAATCAGTTAATTATTTCAGAAATAATTTCACTCTTATCGTAAATATTTCATAAAAATGCTAAAAAGTCCCAACCTGTCATAATTCATTTGTGACTTTGTTCAGATTGGTTTTTTCTTCAAAACTCTTATAATATTTATATTGACGACATTTGAAATTTCTGTAATTATTTCAAAGGAAAAATGAAGATAACGCTCAAACAAATCGCACGAGAAGCGGGAGTTTCTCAGGCAACGGTGTCACGTTTAGTTAATCAAAACACCGGTGTTAGTTCGGAATTGGAAGAAAAGGTCACGAACGCGGCAAATAAACTTGGCGTGGAGTTGCCAAGAAAAAGCTCGGCAGTGAAATCCGATCAAACCAAGAATAAAGTCATCGGACTTTTGGTTACTGATCTTTCCAATCCCTATTTTCAAGTGATTATGCGGGGTGTTATTGACGAAGCTAGAATTTTAAATTATGGCGTTCAAATATTTGAAACTTATGAAGATATTCGATCTGAAGAAGAAGCGATTAAGACAATTGAGCGTTTTAAATTGGACGGTTTGATTTTATCTGCATCGCGTATCTCAGAAAATAAGCTGATTAATTTTCATAAGAATACGAATATGCCGATCGCTTTGATGAATCGATATGTGAAAGAACCGGAAATCTGCTGTATTATTGTTGATTTCCAAAAATCTTTATTTCAAGCAACCACCCATTTAATTGATTTGGGGCATAAAAGAATTGCCTATCTTTCCGGTCCGTCCAACAGTGATCCTTCGAAAACGCGAAAGGCAGGGATTGTCAAGGCTTTGGAACAGGCAAATTTAAAACTTGATCCTGATTTATGTGTCGGAAGTTTCCCCAATGTGGAAGGGGGATTTCAGGCAATGATCTCATTACTTTCTCTTTCTCTGGATAAACGTCCAACAGCCGTACTTGCTTATAATGACTTGATAGCGGTCGGTGCATTAAGAGCGATCCGGATGAAAGGATTACAGGTGCCGAATGATATTTCAATCATCGGAGTGGATAATATTGATATGTCCGAACATACCTATCCGCCTTTAACGACGATTTCTCCGCCTAAAGTAAAAATGGGATCGATTGCCATGAGAGCGATTTATCGAATGAATATGGGCGAATATTATCCGACCGACGGATATATCGAAGTGGACGCCCCATTAACTTTACGATATTCAACCGGACCGGTGAAACCTAACCCGAACTAATCAATTTCATTATAAATTCAACAAAGGACGTGAAAAAATGGCAAAGGAACAGTATGTTTTTGAATCAGAAGGAAAAATTATTCGTTATCGATTTCCGACTCATATCAATGATTTGATTATCCCCAGAGAGGAGTCAACCTGCGCCGAAGTATTTATGGTTGTCCTGGATGAAAATGAAGCTCCCCCTCTCCATAAACATGATGATGCCGAACAGATTTTTTACATGATTCAAGGGAAAGGTAAACTTGAAATAAGAAAGCAGCAGAATGACGAACCGGAATATTTCGAAATCAATGTCGGACAGGTTATTAAAATCCCGCCTCATACATGGCATCGGGTTTTTGCTTTAAGCAAAGAAGGTGTTCGCTACCTGAGCATTGATTGTTTCCCAAATGGGTTTGATCCGTCCGAACCGACCTGGGATGATCATGTTAAAAACATGGTAACTGCCAACGGATGGGACTTTTCCAAAATTCGTGAAGACAGACGCTGAGAAGAATTCGGGCAGGAGTTTGATCAGATGTCTATAAAAATCCGGAATCGTATTCCGGAATGAACAAACCAAATAGGAGGAAAAATGTCAAGAAGAATATCAATATTAGGGATCATCTTAGTTTTTGCAACGATGTTCCTAATCGCCGGTGCTGTTTCGGCTGCCGATTATCATGAAGCGCCGATGCTGGCTGATAAAGTCGCAGCCGGCGAATTGCCCCCGGTTGCAGAACGGCTCCCAGAAGAGCCGCTTGTCGAACAACCATTGGAATCGATCGGTGTTTACGGTGGTACGCTTCGACGAGGAATCACCGGACCAAATGACCACAACAGTTATGTTCGTTGGGTTTATGACTCACTGGTTCGGTTCAGTCAGGATGGAAACTCAACTTATCCTCATCTGATCAAATCATTGGAACCCAATGAAGACTACACAGTCTGGACATTTAATATGTTGAAGGGCGCAAAATGGTCTGACGGGTCACCGTTTACTTCTGCCGACATCATGTTCTGGTTTCATGATTATTATACGAATCCGGATCTCGCACCTGCCAAACTGCCCTGGCTGTACAATGATGACGGCTCGTTGGTTGAAGTAACCGCACCGGATGACTATACGGTTGTGTTTACGTTTAAGGATCCCATCACAACTGTCCCGATGGAAGTGGCTGCAATGGATAACCGTGATAATTTGGTTCCCATGTTCCTGCCGTCAGCTTACTTAAAACAATTCCATGCAAAATATACTGATGTCGATAAACTCAACCAGATGGCGAAAGAACAATCTTTTGAAAACTGGAAACAGCTTTTTGAGAATAAACAAGCGCCTTTCCGCAATCCGGAAAGACCTGTAATGGCAGCATGGATGTCGGTTACCACGATTAATGATCCGATTTACACATTAGTTCGCAACCCGTACTATCCGATCGTTGACACGGAGGGGAATCAACTCCCTTATATCGACCAAATCAATTTTGTGACTTATCAAAGTACAGATGCTCTAAACATGGCTGTCATCCAAGGTGAATTGGATATGCAAGATCGCCATGTTGTAATGCAGAATTACCCTGCCTTGGTCGAACAAGCTGAAAAAACCGGAAAATATGAAGTTCGCTTATGGCCGACTTTCGGTGGCGTCGATGCTGCTTTATCGGTCAATTATTATTATGACAAAGATCCGGATTATATGAAGTTATTCCAAAATCATGATTTCCGCGTTGCATTGTCACTCGGTATCGATCGGGAAGAAATCATTCAAAGTGCATTTTTGGGAGTCGGGGAAGCACGACAACCGGTCCCAAGGAACACTTCACCGTATTATCCGGGAGATGAATATGCTTATAAGTACACCGAATTTGATCAGGCAAAAGCCAATGAAATTTTGGATGGTTTGGGAATGACAAAACGAGATTCCGAAGGATTCAGATTAATGCCCGACGGAAGCCGCTGTATGATCGAGATTGCATATGTACCGCAATTCGCAAACTGGGGAGATATTGCACAAATGATCTCTGAAGATTGGCGCGGAATCGGAATCGACGGTGTTGTGGTTGAAAATGAACGAACCAACCATTTCGCAAAACGCGATTCCAACGAACTCATGACCGAAATCTGGAATGAAGACACTACCGGATTCCCCTTCACCGGTGCACCAAAATTCGATCCTCGGACCAGCCCGGGTATTTGTGTTGCCACGGGTGCTCGTACGTGGATTAATTCCGGTGGAAAAGAAGGTTATGAACCCAATGCCGATTTCAAACGGATTATGGAAATTATCGACACTGCCAAGAGAGTAAGCCCCGATAAACAGGCTGAACTCGGCAAGGAACTATTCCGAATTTGGGCGGAAGGTTGCTATGAAATCGGAATCGCAGGCTTAACGCCTCTTGTTCAAGGTGTGGCGGTTATTAATGTCAACCTAAAGAACGTTCCCGCTTCCAACGAACTCGGTAACGATTGGCCGCTCCGAACCCCCGGAAACGCTCGGACCGAACAATTCTATTTTGCCAAGTAATACAAATGATTACGGTCGGGCAATTATTGCAATATTGCCCGACCGGCAATTTTGAACTTTATTATTCTTTTTATTGGAATGTTCGAGTAATTGATTTCCATAAAGAAAATCATAAGACTCAAAATTTTTATGTGTTTTTTTGAATGGAGTAAATGATGGGAAAATTTTTAGCGAAGAGACTCCTTTTAATACCATTTTTGTTGCTTATATTTTCGGTCATAATATTCGCTTTAATTCAGGCGCCTCCCGGCGATTTTATGACCACTTATTCCGCCATCCTAGCCGGTTCCGGCTCATCGCTGGATGCCGAGCAATTAAATGCGATGCGGGTATCTTATGGCTTGGATCAACCGATGCA
>DCTP01000007.1:3948-9645 GCA_002329625.1 Leptolinea sp. UBA1437 | reverse complement strand
ATATCGATTGGGCATTGGGAAGAAACCGATATTGGGGAACACCCTTACCGGTTTGGATCTGCGATCAATGCGGCCATCAGGAATGTATCGGAAATCGGGAAGAATTATCCCAAAAAGCCGGTAAAGATCTTTCGAACCTAGAGTTGCATCGACCTTATGTTGATGAAATTACGTATTCTTGTCCCGAATGTGGGGGAGTGATGCATCGGGTGCCTGAACTCATTGATGTCTGGTTTGATTCGGGTGCGATGCCCTATGCTCAATGGGGCTACCCGAATAAGAACCATGAGATTTTCAAGAAACAGTTCCCCGCTGATTTCATCAGCGAAGCGATTGATCAGACACGTGGTTGGTTTTATTCGCTACATGCGATCAGTACGCTTTATATGGATCAGGAATGCTTCAAGAATGTGATCTGTATCGGACTGATTCTGGATGAGAACGGTCATAAAATGTCCAAACATATCGGGAATGTTGTTTCCCCGTGGGATGTTATTAAAGATAACGGCGTTGACGCCATGCGATGGTATTTGTTTACATCCAGTCCCGCCGGTCAGGAACGGCGTTTTTCTTCCAATTTGGTTAATGAAGTCTTACGGACCTTTACACTTCAATTGTGGAATACCTATTCATTTTTTGTGNNTTCAACGATCTGGATAGATGGTTGTTATCTGCCTTGAATGCATTGGTAAAAGAAATTACCACTGCTTATGAGAACTATGACGTCAATGCCGCGACCAGACCGATTCAAACATTTGTCGATCGCCTTTCCAACTGGTACTTGCGTCGTTCACGAAGAAGATTCTGGAAGAGCGGTGAGGATGCGGATAAAAATGCCGCCTACTATACGCTTTACACGGCTTTGGTTACCGTGGCAAAGCTGATCGCTCCCGCCATGCCGTTTATAGCTGATGAACTCTATCGAAATTTAGTTTGTTCCGTGGATCCGAATGCAATGGAATCCGTTCATATGGCTGATTGGCCAAAGGCGGATGAGGCGATGATCGACGAGCCATTAAATCATGAGATGGATCTGGTCATTAATCTCGCATCACTGGGACATTCCGCAAGAAATAAAGCCAATCGGAAAGTTCGTCAGCCATTAAGTGAATGTGCATTCTCTCTAGGTATAGCGGAAAATCAAGCTGTTGTTGAAAAATATGCCGATGTGTTGAAGGATGAGTTGAATGTTAAAAAAGTCCGCTTGTTGGATGCTGCATCCGAGGCAATGGAATTTACGCTGAATCCACAGCCGAAGCAATTGGGACAGAAGTACGGCAGTTTATTTCCCGCCATCCGAAAGAAAATCTTGGAAATGGATTCGATGACGACCGGCCGCCAGCTGCTGGAAGGGAAATCAATACAGGTGGAAGTAGATGGCAAGACTTATGAAATTCTTCCCGAAGAAGTGGAAGTTCGAGCCGTCGCTCACGAAGGTTTTGTCGTAGCCTCGGAAGGGTCAAATATCGCCGCCTTGGTGACAACTTTGACACCCGAGTTGGAAAGAGAAGGGCTATCGAGAGAATTTGTACGCCGGGTTCAGGATCTGCGCAAGACGGCTGATTTGGATATCTCCGATCGAATCGATGTGGTCTATGAGGCCAGCAGTGAACTGGCGGAAGCCATTCGGGAAAATGCGGGTTATATTTCAAATGAAACGCTGGCTGTGTCTTTANNCAAATGAAACGCTGGCTGTGTTTTTAGAAGAAGGTCCGGTTCCCGCGGATTGGGCGTCGGTTGAAGATTCTTTCGACGGACAGACGGTCAAGGTCGGATTAAGGAAAGCATAAAGAATGTTGTGATCAGGTTCGAAGGAGGGGTTTTTACCCCTCTTTCGTATTTTCTGATCGAATACCCATTGAAATGGTTCGCAATTGTTACCGTCGGGAAAATATTTCAGAAATTTTTTTCAATCCGTTTTATGATCAATTGCAATTTTTTCTACGGGTGAGTATGATAAGCAAGGGAGGAAAATCTTATGAACTGTTATGAGCGGGTGATGAATCGACTGGTCGGCAAGCCGGTGGATCGGATTCCGAATTTGTGTATTTTGATGACTTTTGCCGCAAAATATATTCATGTTCCCTATGATCAATTTGTGCAAGACTATCGTCTTTTAGTTGAAGGAAATATTCGTTGTTGCGAAGATTTTAAAATTGATTTGCTCTCCGCAATATCCGATCCGGCTAGAGAAGCATCGGATTTGGGAGCCGCAATAGCATTTCCGGTTGATGATGTCCCTCATCCGACGGTTCCTTTCGTCAGCCAATCAGCTGATTTGGCAAAATTAAAATTGGTCAAACCCGAAGACGGGCGCAGAATGTCCGATCGATTAGCTGCTGTTTCTCTTTACAGAGAAAAAGCGGGGAAGGAATATCCGGTAATGGGCTGGGTTGAAGGCGCTTTTGCCGAAGCTTGTGATTTGGATTCGGTTAGTAATATCATGATCTCTGTGGTAGATGATCCGGAATTTACCGCTGAATTGCTTGAATTCTGTACTCAGCAGGCAATCCTTTTTGCAGAGGCACAGGTTGATGCAGGGGCGGATTTTATCGGCATCGGGGATGCCGCTGCTTCTCTGATCAGTCCGCGAATGTATCGAAAATGGGCGATGCCGTATGAAAAACGGATTATTGAGGCAATTCACCGGAAAGGTGCGAAAGCAAAATTGCATATTTGCGGGAATACTTCCCACTTTCTGTCCGATTTGCCGCAAACGGGTGCCGATATGATTGATGCGGATTGGATGGTTGATTTTAAAACGGCGGTGGATACTTTTGGCGATCAAGCTTCTGCCTGCGGAAATTTTGATCCAGTTTCTGTCATGCTGAATGGAACGCCTGATACAGTCCATGATGCCGTAGCTGCCTGTATTCAGGTGGCAAGGCCGAACACCTTTATTGCCGCGGGTTGTGAAGTACCCAAAAATACACCGATCGAAAATCTGAAAATGGTGGCTCAAACAATTCAGGAAGCCGCTCTGAATCCGACCTTGTAAATTTCAAAGGGGAAAGAAGGAAAGTGGGCTCTCAGTAGCTGAGAACCCACTCTTCATGTAATTTGGGAACATCCGAAACCAACTGCTTTGTATAGCTGTCCTGTGGATGTAAAATAACGTCTTCGGCGGGACCTTTTTCGACAATCCGGCCTGATTCCATAATATAGATCGTATCACTCAAATAATATGCCAGACCTAAATCATGAGTTATAAACAGGATGGTCATGCCTTCTTCTTCCCGCAATTTCATCAGCATATCCANNCCAGGATGGTGGAACGGGAACAAGCATCGATCATAGAAGTCGGCTCATCAGCGATCAGGATATTGGGCTTTACCATAAATATTCGGGCAATCATCAGCCGTTGCATCTGCCCGCCGGAAAGTTCGAACGGATATTTATTATAAAGCTCCTCATATTTCAGATTGACAAATTTGCAGGCATCCTGCATTTTTTCCGTTTTTTCTTTTTGAGAAATGTGCTCCAATCCCTGCAATTTCAGACAGTCATTCAAAATTTTATCAACCCGGAAAAACTGGTTGAAGGTAGAAAATGGATCTTGGAAAATCGCCTGAATATTTTGCCAATATGCACGACGTTCTTTCTGACTTTTCAGCAGCCGCGGTTTCCCTTTATACAGGATTTCTCCGCTGGTTTCTTTCAACAGCCCCAGTAAAATTTTCGCAAGGGTGGTTTTCCCGGAGCCGGAAGTACCGACGATAGAAATTATTTCGCCCTGATGAATTTGGAAATCGACGTCAATGACCGCATTGACGGCATTTTTCCCCGACCCAAAGGTCTTGCACACTTTTCTGGTTTCCAATAACGTTTGATCGGAAAATATCTCATTCATAATAATTCTCCGAATGCTGTTTTGCAGCTTTTTTTGCATATTTTTCTCTCAGCTCGGATTCGCTGAAAATACAACGGGAATAACGTCCGTTTCCGAAATGAATTAATGGGATTCTTTCAAATTCCTTTTTGCAACGCTCTTCGGCAAACGAGCACCGGTCGGCGAAACGACAACCCGGAGGGACATTTTTCAGGTTCGGGGGAGCGCCCGGGATGGCACACAGTTGTTTGGACTTCATTTCCTCTTCCGGAACGATGATGGATGCCATCAACGCGTGGGAATAAGGATGAATCGGATCAAAAATAACCTCTTCGGCTGTGCCTTTCTCCACAAATTCCCCCGCATACATAATGACGATATCATCTGCGACATGCCTCAAAAGCGGGAGTTCGTGTGTAATAAAGATCATTGATTTGACAAATTGATCGTCCATCATTTTCTTCAGCATTGCGATGACAATTTTCTGGCTGGTGACATCCAAAGCGGAAGATGGTTCGTCCGCTATCAAAACTTTCGGATTCAACATGCTGGACAATGCGATGACGGTTCGTTGCTTCATTCCGCCCGATAGTTCATTGGGGTAAGCACTCAAGACACGTTCCGGTAAATGAAGGAATTCGAATTTTTCTCTTGCCAAGTTCAGCATTTGCTCTTTTGTCAGATCCGGCCGGTGTTCGCGTAAAACATCAAGAACAAAACTGCTGATGCGCAACGTCGGGTTCAGCGCATTCATGGCAGCCTGCGGGATATAAGCTATTTTGGTACCGAGATAATCTGTCCTTAATTTCTCATAGGGCAGTTTCATGATGTCCACACCGTCCACTTCGATCGTCCCGCTCTTAAAATTTAAAGGCGGAAAATAAAATCCCATCAGGCTGAGTGCGAGAGTGGACTTTCCGCAGCCGGATTCACCTGCGATGCCCAGAACGCGCCCCTCTTCCAGTTCGAGGCTGATGTCGTCGACGGCGCAAACTTTTTCCTTCAGCCGGGTTTTATAGTAGGTCTTCAGATTCTTTACGATTAATGTTTTTGTAGTCATGGCATCAGCTCCTGATCTTCGGATTGAAAACTTCATCCATACCACTGTTCATCAGATAAAGGCCGAAGGTAACCAAGGTGATACATAAGGCTACCGGTACGAATTCCCACCATCTTCCGGATCGAACGGATTCGTATTGAAGTGCCCAGTTGATCATCCGTCCCAAAGAAATAGCGGTCGGGTCACCGATCCCCAGAATGGCAATGGTCGCTTCGGTCATGATCCCGGAAGCGACTTGAAGAATGAATGCCATGACAATATAAGAGGCGAGGTAAGGCATAATTTCGGTCAGAATAATATGAAAAGTCCCGTAACCGGTAATGCGAGCCATATTGACATGATCTCGATTTCGCAAGGAAGTGGTTTGAGCGCGCACCGCTCGAGCGGTCCAAGGCCAAGCTGTCAGACTGATAATTAAACTGGTCACCCACCATGATCGAACTTGCCCCAATGCAACGGAGACTAAAATCATAATAACCATGGAGGGAATCACGATGAATGTATTTGTCAGCATGGTGATGATATTATCAGGTAGCCCGCCTTTAAACCCGGCGTACAAACCGAGAACCAACCCGATCAGAGTCGCGACTACTCCGGCGCTGAATCCGATTTCAAGGGATAACCGAGCGCCATATGCCATCTCAACGATAATATTTCGTGAAAAAGAATCGGTCCCTAAAGGGAAAGTTTTACTCGGAGGGCTGTTTTTGGGAACCAACAGTGTTTTTTGAATTCCCGCCAACGCTTTCAACGGTTCTTCATTGCTGAAGGTATCCAATCTTTTTTGGATTTCCAGAATCCATTTGTA
>DCTP01000007.1:0-3866 GCA_002329625.1 Leptolinea sp. UBA1437 | reverse complement strand
CTGACATCTCCGGATTTCAGAAGCTCCGCCACAGCCAAAACCGATTGGTGATGAGCGGTGAGCTTTTGCAGTTCCGCTCTGGCGGCTTCTTCATCAGCCGGGATAGAACT
Source organism: Leptolinea sp. UBA1437 (assembly GCA_002329625.1). Taxonomy (GTDB): domain Bacteria; phylum Chloroflexota; class Anaerolineae; order Anaerolineales; family Anaerolineaceae; genus Flexilinea. The sequence goes on along the minus strand of DCTP01000007.1, from coordinate 3,756 downwards.
GTCGAAGCCGAGTGTTATTCGTAAAGTTTCAAATTCTTTATATAAAGGGTGCGTCTTCTTTATCTGCTTAGCCCCGGAAAGGGCTTTTTTAATGTGTCCACTTTCCAACGCACTCTTTACTTCAACCAAAACCTTTTGTAGTGATTCATCTTCGATTTTAGACAATCTTTCAATTTCCTGATTTGCCTTTTCATATTCTTCCGCTTCCAGATAGGTACGTAGTTTTTCAGTTTCCACGTACAACGGATTGGGAATACGATCCTGTTTTGGATTGGTCGGGTTAATCATGGGATAAAAAATTGCGTAACCGATGACAATCAGGACTAAAATCAACCCTGTAACAAAACGACCGGAACGAAACATGATTTTCAGATTCATAATTATTCCTCTTCCATCTGAATCGCCCGAATCCGCGGATCAATTAATCCGTAAATAATTTCAATCGTAAAATTCGCAATTAACGCTGTAATGGAAATAAACAGTGTGCATCCTGAGATTAATGTGTAGTCCACATTATGGATGGCATTTACCAATTGTGTACCGATTCCGGGGTAACTGAAAACGATTTCCGTGATAAGTGCCCCGCTGATCATTGTTCCCAGAGATAAAGCTAATCCGGTTATTTGCGGTAATACGGCATTTTTAAAGACATATTTGGTAATCTTATTTTCCGGAATGCCCAATAACTTTGCGTAAAGGACATAATCGGCATTTAATTCATACAGGGACATCGATCGCATACCGATTGCCTGTCCTCCGATCATTACCAGACATGTCGCCAGAAATGGAAGTTGCCAATGACGGAACAGCGACCAATAAAAAGTGAAGGTCGCGCTGGGCATTAATTCGGCATCATAAGCCCCCTGCATCGGGAACCAGTGAGCGTAAACACCCAGATAGTATTTCATCAACAGCGCCAATACAAATACCGGAATAGAACTGAAAAAGAGCGAAAGAGGAAAAATAATCCGATCGAAAATTCCTTTTCGGTAAGCAGCAACCGCACCTAGAATGTTCCCGACGATCCAACCGATTATCAGAGAAGGAAGCTGGATCGCAATGGTCCATGGCAAGCTTTGTGCCAGAATATCACTGACCAGGCGTGGATATTGGTTGAAGGAGCGACCGAGATTCCCATGAAAAACGTTATTGACATAAATAAAAAACTGTTGAATCAACGGTTTATCCAATCCGAAGTAATTGTAAGTAGATTGTCGGATTTCCGTCGCACGGGCTGTATCGGTCACGCCGCTCAGCATGTCCGCCAATAATAAGTCAACTGGGTTCCCCGGTATTAAACGCGGCAATAGAAAGTTCAAAAATAAAGCGATCAGGAAGGTGACGAAATACCAAATCAGTTTTTTTCGAAAATATTTCCAAAATCCTTTCAAAGTATCCTCCTTGGAAATATCATAAATTTACTTTTAGCGCGTTACCTTTTATGGTAATGAAAAGGGAAATACTAAAAGTCAAATTATGAAAATCCGGGATGGCATCATCTGCCATCCCGGTATTGAAAGTTGTTTTATTTCTTGACCGGCTTCAGATTATAGAGATCTTTAATCGCAGCCTGATCCGTGCAATCCAATGGAGGAATATTGGATCCATCACCGTTCTTTGCGAATCCTGTCCAGACGCCTTCATAAGTGGTTTGGAAGGATGAAGGACGATACATCAATGGGATGGTGGGCAGCTCGCTGAGCCAAATCTTATTGATTTCGGTGTAGATTTGGATCTGTTCGTCTTTATCTTTTGAAACAGCTGCCTGATCAAGAAGTTCATCGACGCGGTCATTATGATAGCGGTTGAAGTTCCGATAAGCGGATTGACCGAACGGAGGGACGCCTTTGCTGTAAAGCGGTGTCCATGCCCAGCGCCAAGGATTGGCGACAGACGGGTTCGGGAAAGGACTCCACATCACGATATCAAAATCACCGCTGTACATTTTGGGTTGTACGACTGACCATTCGGGGAAATCGGTAATGATATTCAAGCCGATGGCTTTTGCCGATTCGCTCAGGATTTCAAGGGACATATTCCAATCGGACCATCCGGCTGGGCACATTGCTTTCCATTCGATCTTACTTCCATCCGGCATTTCTCTCATACCGTCGCCGTCAATATCTTTGTAACCAGCTTCGTCCAACATCGCATTCGCGGTTGCTCGGTTTCCGTCCAGATCGGTGGTATCCCACATCAGACTGAGCATCTCTTCATCATCATAATCCAGGTAATCCTTGAATAGATAGTTGTTGAAGAGGCTGATTTCAATCGGTTGTGTATATCCGCTCATGGCGTTGGTACCGATCGCTTCAAAATCCAACGATAACGCGATCGCTTTACGGACGGTGAAATCATCTAAGCCTGGTTTTGTCATGTTGATAACCAACGAAGGCATACTATAACCCAATTGATAAGGAGCTTCCGGGAAATAAGTGGTCACTAACGATTTTCCGTTTTCATCAACCAGTTGCTTTTGAATATCCCATATGCTTGGGATGAACTGTTGGGATACATCAATTTCGCCTTGGGCAAACGCCAGGTTACCGGCTTCATTACTTTCAAAAATCGGGTGAACGAAATATTTAACTTCTGTGAGTTTCCCAAACATCGAAGGGTCTTGACCCCAATAGTTATCATCCCGCTCCAGCACAATTCTGGTTTCATCATAGAATCTCAACTTAAATGGACCGGAACCGATCGGATTCTCATTGAAATATTCCTGCTTCGCTGTGGTTTCTTTCAATTCACCTTCAAATAAGGGTTCCCAAATGTGCTTCGGGAAAATGCGGGTGTCTGCCAAATAACTGGGGAGCATATGAACATTGTACGGCTCGGCGGGAATTGTGAAACGAACAGTAAGATCGTCCACTTTTTCCACTTTTTCAAGATATGTCCATACATCGGACCACTGAGTTTGATATCCGATCACGTCGGGATCAAGTGAATTGAAAGTAAAAACTACATCGTCAGCGGTTAATGGCTCACCATCTGACCAATGGGCTACGGGTTTGATCTTAACGATAATGTTATAATCATCTTCCCAGACGATAGGACCATCCGCTAATAATGGTTCATTCTCATTTGTCAGCATATTGTACATATACAATGATTCATAAATGGGGATTCGTCTGGTATCGGCAACTGGCCAGGCAATGTTGGACAAAGCGTACGGGTTAAAGTTCGCGGGTGCTCCCCATTGCTGGCCATTTGTCGTTAAAGATTCCTCGCGCGGAAAATCTTCTGCAGCGACGGTGAATACGGCTGTAAAGATTAGCACGAGCGTAAACAATAAAGCAAATTTTTTCATTTCAATCTCTCCTTATAAATTAGTAAGCTGAATATCGCAGGATAAATTCCCTGCCTCCGTAAAAAGATATACTGTGTTTCTCTGATTGGCTTCCTCCTATTCTTCTTGGTTCAAGGTATTGATAATTTGCCACATTGCTTCGTCGGTGAAAGTGTCACCGATCCAGGATCGAATCCCATGCAATGGTAATCCCATAATCATACTTTCCCGCATTGCTTTTGTCGCATCACCCAACTCATTCGATTCCGCGTTTGCACTGAGGTGACCGGCTGCGGCTTCCATAAACGGTTTAATTAATTCNNGCTGCTTTTGGCAGTTTGAGTAAATCCATAATAAGAGTATCGGGGGTAACTTTAAACGGAATGGGATCCCCAGGAGCAATTTCAATTGAATCCGATAAACGAATATCGCGAGAGGATGCTGCGATCAGAATATCATAGGATCCG
>DCTP01000003.1:7062-11729 GCA_002329625.1 Leptolinea sp. UBA1437 | reverse complement strand
CCGAAGAATATCGAAAAAACAACCATTGTCATCACAGGCTGTATAATCGCCCAGGCAGCTCCGAGGATCGTCTGCTTATAACGGACTTTTAAATCGCGCCAAGTCATAAAGAATATCAATTCTTTATAATGCTTCAGCTCTTTAAAATCGATTATTTTCCAACCGTTGGATGGTTTAATAGTTACGCGCACATCCTCTGGCGAGGTTTCAAGTCCCAAATTCCCTACTCCGTTTTAATTTTCTTTAAGAATGGCATCTCGATTCGAGATGTAATAATCAATAGTTTGCTTCAGTCCGTCTTCAAAACTCATCTTTGCGGTAAAACCGAAGTATTCCCGGGCACGAGACACGTCTAAAGCCCGTCGCGGCTGCCCATTCGGTTTACCGGTATCATAGACCAATTTACCTTCATATCCGATTAAGCGTGCGATCAGCTCAGCCAAATCTTTGATGGAAATCTCCATACCGGAACCGATATTCACCGGTTCGGGACCGTCATATTTTTCGGTTGCCATGACGATTCCTTCGGCTGCATCCCCCGCATAAATAAATTCGCGCGTGGGCGAACCATCCCCCCAGATCACGACCTCCGGAGTATGGTTCAATTTCGCTTCATAACATTTGTGTATCAACGCCGGAATCACGTGGGAAGATTTCGGATTGAAATTATCCCGCGGGCCGTAAAGATTTACCGGTAACAGATAGATGGAATTAAATCCGTATTGTTTTCGGTAAGCCTGGGATTGAACCAACAACATCTTTTTTGCCAGCCCGTAAGGCGCATTCGTCTCTTCCGGATAGCCGTTCCATAAATCATCTTCTTTAAACGGAATTGGCGTATATTTCGGATATGCGCAAATTGTCCCGATCGCCACAAATTTTTCCACTCCCGCTTTCCAGGATTCATGAATCAGTTGAACACCCATCATCAAATTATCGTAAAAAAACTCCGCCGGATGTTCCATATTGGCGCCGATTCCACCGACATTGGCAGCCAAATGAATAATCACATCGGGTTTCGCATCGGACAACATTCTTCGAATATCCGAAACCTCAATCAGATCATATTGTTTTCGCAAAGGGATAAAGATATCGGTAACCCCTCTTTTTTTCAAGCTCTCTTGAATGAATGATCCTAAAAAGCCCGCTCCGCCGGTTACGCAGATCCTTTTATTCGCCAAAGGTGAAGGTTCAGTCATCTTGATTCTCCTTATTCCTTCCGTCGAGTGGTTGTGCCGAAACCTTTTTCTCAGGAAAATTAATCGAAATTTGTAAACCGTTGACGCTGATTATCGGATCTTGCTCGCCCCCCGACGATACAATCTTCAACCCACGGGAAACGGCAATTAATCGGCATATTTCGGCCGCGTCTCCGTCTCCGTGTACTTGAATCATCGTAAAATGATCAGCCTCACAGCGATCTAAAAAATCCTGCATTTGTTTCTTAATTGTTCGATAGGCACTGAACGATCGGTCAACGAATTCGGTATAAAGTTGTCGGCTCAACGCCGTTCCGGATTCCGTCACGAAATAATTCAGTTTTCGCCCCTCACCGGGAACTGTTCTAAGAAAGCCATCGGAAACAAGCCGTTTCAAACGCCAATTTACCGTACCGACCGCAACACCCAACCGCTTCCCGATCTCCGCTTGAGACAGCTGCGGATTTTCGGTCAGCAATTTCAGAATATCAAGGTCTTTCGAATCATAAGCGGTTTCATAAGTCATAGGCGTCGAATATTCAATGACTGAATTATATTCAAAATCCTAAATTGGTCAAGTTACCAACTTCTATAACGTTATGTCAAGACTATTTATCACATTTTTATAGTGATTATTATCATAATCATTTCTTGATAAGCTTCGACAAGTTGAATAATACTATTTATAATGACAAGAACATTATTTGAAAGGAGTTGAAACTTTGTACCGTTTATCAAACACCCAAAAAGAAGTTGTGCTGCAATGGCAACGTTTTTTCCATCAGAATCCCGAAATTAGTTTTAATGAAGTGAAGACTTCCGAAAAAATCATCGAAATCCTGAAGCATTATGGGATCGAAAATCACAGAGTGAGTCAATCGACCGGAATCTCAGCTGAGATTACCGGCAATCTGCCATCCGATTCACCGAAACGGATTATGTTGCGCGCAGACATCGATGCATTGCCCATGGAAGAACAAAACGATATCCCATGGAAATCTCAAAATCCAGGTGCGGCACATACCTGCGGTCATGACGGTCATACCGCTGCTCTTTTAGGCGCTGCTGTTTTGCTCAACGACAACCGCGCGTCGTTTTCCGGTTCCGTTCGTTTGATATTCCAGCCGGCGGAAGAATCGGTCGGCGGTGCGAGCATCATGATTCGGGAAGGGGAATTAGACGGCATCAACTTGGTGGCCGGCATTCACTTCTGGCCGGCGTTGGAAAGCGGAAAAATTGCCTGTGAATACGGAGCGGCAATGGCGGGTTGCGAACATTTTTGCATTCGCTTTTTCGGAAAAGGTGGCCATATCAGTGTACCGCATCTCGCAAACAATCCGATCCTTTCGGCTTCGGAGACATTTATCCAGCTGCAGACCGCAGCTGCCCAACAATTTTCGCCGTTCGAAGAGTTACTGATCGGAGTCGGAAAAATCGTCGGCGGAACCCAGTACAACATTATTCCGGAAGAAGCGCTTTTGGAAGGCACAATCAGAGCTTTTCAACCCGAGACACTGCAAAAAGTCCGTCAGGTCGTTCGCAATACGGCCGAACATATTGGGGCAGCAAACAATAACACTTGTGATATTTCTTTCGGCAACGGAATTCCCCCGGTCATGAATGACCCGAAAGCCGTGGATTTGGCGATTAAGACCGCTTCGGCGTTGATCGGGGAAGAGAACGTTTTGACAGAAATACCCAAACAATTTACCGGAGATGATTTTTCTTTTTATTCAGTCGAGAAGCCAGCCGCATATATTAAAATCGGCTCTTGGGACCCGTCGAGGCCGGAAACGAATAATCCGCTACACAGCCCGCGATTCAATCTGGATGAGAAAGCACTTTACTTTTCTACAGAATATTTTGCGAACTACGCCTGCGCTTTTTTGCGGAATCCAGCCGAAGAATCGATTTGAATCCTCATTCGTGCCTTTCAAGATCGGTAAAAAAACTTGTAATATTTTTCGTGATGATTCGGTCATTGCTTTTATAATTTTTGCCATGAATAAAATGAAACTTTTAACCGATAGCAAACTTTGCTTGTGTTTGGGGCGAGGAATACTGTTCATAACCAGTTTTGGCTGAATTTGCTGATATTCAGAAATTGGCGAACGGAATTCCTCGCTTTTTACAGTTGAGACATCCGTTCGTTTTTTATTTAAACGGTTTCTGACCGTTCGGATGTCAACAGAAAGGTTTTATTTGAAAAGGAGCTGCAATGAATAAAAATTTTTTTCTGGTTTTTTGCCTTATGCTTACGGCAATCCTTTTTTCGACGGTCGGAGCTTTCGCTCAGAGTGAAAGCAACAGCCTGACTGTCGCTCTTTCGGTTGAGCCCGTTTCTTTGGATCCGGCGGGCGGATTGTATATTCCGGAACAACTGCTGATTCAACAAATCTATGATCCGCTGATTTATGCGGACCCTGAACAAAATCTTCATCCGGGGCTGGCTACTTCTTGGGAAGTTAACCCGGAAGGAACAGAATTTACTTTAAACCTTCGCAATGATGTGAAATTTCATGACGGAACCCCTTTCAACGCCCAAGCGGTAAAAATTTCTCTGGATCGCGCTGCGGTCGGAACCACTGTGGCAGCGGCTGCACCAGCTATTCTTACGGACTATATTGAAACACAAGTGGTTAACGATACCCAAGTGGTTATCAAATTCTCGACTCCGCATGCGACCTTTTTGCAGGATCTGACGCGCCCGTGGCTGATGATTTCTTCGCCAGCTGCCATCGAACAATACGGGGATGATTACGGACAACACCCGGTCGGGACCGGCCCCTTCATTTTCAAAGAGTGGGCAGCACAGGATCATATCACGCTTGTCAAGAATCCCGATTACAATTGGGGCCCGGAATTCTTCACTCATACCGGACCCGCCTTGTTGGACGAAATCGTATTTCGGGTTTTGCCGGAAGCGGCAATTCGTCTGACGGCATTTCAAACCGGTGAAGCACTGCTGGTTCAGGACCCGTCCTATCTGGAAGCTTCGCAGATGGCGAATGACGGTTCCACCCAAGTTTTCACTTTCACCGCTCCTGGAATGACATCTCATCAGATGATTAATGTCGAAAAAGCGCCGACCGATGACATTAATGTTCGAAAAGCAATGATTTACGCCGTCGATCAGGAAACGATCGTTCAAACCGCTTTTTATGGACTGCAGAGTGCGGCTCACAGCGTCATCTCACCCACTACCTGGGCATTTAACGAGGAAGCGAATAATCTCTATCGTTATGACCCGAAAAAAGCAGCCGAACTCCTTGAAGAATCGGGCTGGGTCGATACAAACGGGGATGGAATTCGCGAAAAGAACGGCGTAAACCTTCATATCGAATACCCGGCATTGCCCGCTTACGAAGAGGCATTTATGGAGTTGCTCGCATACTATCTGAATCAGGCGGGGTTTGAAGTGAATATTACCAAGTTGGACGATGCGGGTATTTCCGAATTCGGTTATGC
>DCTP01000003.1:0-7057 GCA_002329625.1 Leptolinea sp. UBA1437 | reverse complement strand
TCGAGATTCCGGAATGCACGGTTAGACGAAATCCTCAAGACGGCTCCGCAGACTATCGATGCCGATCAACGAAAAGCACTCTATGAAGAAGCACAAATGATTATTATGGAAAACGCAATCGCTCTGCCGATCCATACCTACGGGAATGTTTATTTGGCGGCAAAGAATGTAAAAGGCTTCCGTTTTGATCCGGAAGGTTACCCATACTTTTACGAGATTTCTCTCGCAGCTGAGTAAAGGATGGGAAGTTATTTAGGTCGGAGGTTATTGACCTCCCTGTCAATCTTGATCGGAGTGTCAATTTTAACTTTTCTGATGTTACAGTTTGTCCCTGGTGACCCGGTTCGGGCTTTAATCGGAAGACAAACGGTTACACCCGAAAGACTTGAAGAAATCAAACAGGAAATGGGATTAAACGATCCCATTCCTGTTCAATATTTTAATTATTTAAAAAAAGTATTATCCGGGGATTTCGGCCGCTCGCTGAAAAATAATCGTCCGGTATTGGATGCGATCATGGAACAATTCCCCAGCACGCTGAAACTGACTGTCTTCGCTCTGATCCTGTCCACATTTTTCGGCATTCTTCTGGGTGCAATATCGGCGGCTACATATAACAGCTGGTTGGATCGATTCCTCTCTTTCTTCTGTTTGGGAGGTATTTCTCTTCCCCCGTTTTTTCTCGCACTCTTACTGATTCTGTTTTTTTCGGTTAGGAACAATTGGCTCCCCGCCGTCGCTAGCATGAATGATTGGAAAAGTATTATTCTTCCAGCTGTGACTCTCGGTTTCGGAGAAGCCTGTTGGCTAGCAAGAATTGTCCGCTCCAGCATATTGGATGAGATGAACAAGAATTATCAGAATCTGGCTCGCGCAAAAGGTGCCAGTAATTGGGCAATTTTATGGCGACACGTTCTACCCAACGCCAGAATCCCGATTGTCACAGCGATCAGTATTCAATTTGTTTATCTGATGGCGGGATCTGTCGTAGTTGAATCGATTTTTGCCCGTCAGGGGATCGGTAGGCTTGCGGTAACAGCCATTCAAAATCGCGATTTTCCGCTGGTTCAGGGAACCGTTACGGTTATTGCGGTGGTCTATGTCATCAGCAATACACTCACGGATATTTTCTATGCCATGGCTGACCCGAGGGTTCGTCTGCAATGAACGAAATCAAATTTATTACGCAGAACATTGAAACCAAACGACCAAGCACAACACAACTGCTGCTGCATAATTTTAATTTCGTGGTCGGTGCCGTAATATTGGTCATATTGATCATCAATACGGTTTTTGCACCTTTGATCGCAACGGAAAATGTGAATCAAGCAAACCCAACTCAGACATTTCTTCCGCCATCAAATGAACATTTGATGGGAACCGATAATATCGGTCGGGATATCTGGTCCCGCGTCATTTATGGCGGCCGGGTTTCATTGGCAGTCGGATTGGCGGCTATGATCATCGGAATGGTTTTCGGAACTTTAATCGGGATTGTTGCGGGTTTCTATGGATCATGGGTGGATAGCCTGCTCTCTTGGGCAACCGAAGTGCTGATGGCATTTCCGGGCATTCTGCTTGCCTTGACTGTTATGGCGATTTTAGGACCAGGGCTTTCCAATGTCATTGTCGCCGTCGGCGTGGGTTCGATTCCGCAATTTATGCGCATGGCACGCAGTTCAGTGATGAAAACCCGTGAGTTGGACTTTATCGATGCAGCACGCACCATCGGCTGCACCGACGCTCAAATCCTTTTCAGACATATCTTGCCAAATATTCTGCGCCCTTTAATTGTCTTAGCCACTTTGGGCATTGGCGGCGCAATCTTGGAAGGGGCGTCTTTGAGCTACTTGGGATTGGGCGCTCAACCGATGACACCGGAATGGGGCTCTATGCTTTCAAACGGTAGAGCATACCTCGGAAATGCATGGTGGATCAGCGTGTTTCCGGGAATCGGGATTTTCCTAGCCATTTTAAGCATCAATATGATCGGCGAAGGATTTAACGAAGTTTTAGATCCCTCAAACAGGCAATAATACGCAAACGATAAAGCATTTTGAAAAATGGCAAGTCTAATTATCAACGGAAAAATAAAAAGGGTCGAACCGGATGAGACAATCGAAACAGCGATCTTAATCGATAAAGGTCGCATTATTCAAATTGCAGACCCCGATCAAATCAATTTGAAGATCTATAATCAAACGGAAATCATCGATGCAAAAGGTGCAGTGATTTTACCCGGTTTTATCGATGCCCATAATCATTTCACGATGATGGGAAGCCAACGATCCGAATTGGATTTAGGCGGTATCCATAATCGAAAAGATATCATTGAGAAAATACGGCAGGAAAATGCAAAACTTGATCCACAAATGCCTATTATCGGATTCAATTATGAATTTGATGTTATCCATCAGGATCATCGCATTTGCGCCGCCGATTTGGAAGCCGTCGCCCCCGATCGGATGATTCAAATCAGTGACCGAGGCGGACATTTATCCGTCACCACGCAATCGACTTTGAAAAAAGCCGGAATTCTTCTGAATTCACGTGAGTATTCGGACTGCATTTTTGCCTACGGCGGAAATTTCGGCGGTTTTACCGGGGAAATCTGCGGAGTCGCCAATTCGCTCTTAAGCGATTATATGCGCATTCAATTCAGAGACGATCAGGCTTTGAAAAGAGCTTGGAAACAAGCATCGGAGATTGCGACAGAGCACGGAGTGACATCAATTCATGCTTTGGTTGTTGAGGAAGAATTTGAAAAACTGATTCAATTTCAAAATCAATTACCCGTGAAATTGAAAATATATACCGAGACAAAAAATTGCAAAGCGGTTAAAACCGCTGGACTGAAACAGATCGGCGGTTGCGGACGGGTAATGGTGGACGGCGATACCGGACCGTATACCGCGGCATTTATAGAACCATACCGAAACCGACCGAATACTAAAGGCTTGCTTTACTATTCAGACGAAGAACTCGAAGATTACATCTGGAATGCCCATTCCGCCGGTTTACAAGTCGCATTGCATTGTATCGGCGATGCGGCTTCGGAACAATTTCTGAATGCCGTCGAAAATGCACAACAGCGAAATCCGCATCTGATCAGACATCGAATCGAACATTTTGAATTCGGAACCTCAGAACAGATCACTCGGGCAAAAAAAATAGGCGTTGCTATTTCTCTCCAGCCTACATTTAATCATTATTGGCCACATACAACTTACTTTTCGGATTTGGGAGAAGAAAGAGCAATGCGCAGTGACCCGATCCGCTCCGTCATTGATCAGGGAGTTCCGGTCGGGTTCGGATCTGATTGTCCGGTAACTCCGTGTGATCCGTTATTGACAATTTACAGCGCTGTAAATCATTCTCTTCCTCAAGAAAGAATCAGCCCGAATCAGGCAATAAGATGCCATACGCTGGGAGGAGCATATTTAGGAAATGAAGAAACTGAAAAAGGAAGTATTTCTGTCGGGAAAGTTGCCGATTTGGTTTTTTTAGCAGCCGATCCGACGCAAGTGAACCCGGAAGAGATTAAAAATATCCCCGTATTAAAAACAATCATCAATGGAGAAACGGTTTATTCCGCTGACTGAGTCGGCAATTGATCTTTTTCTTTCCAATCGCCGAATGGGTCTATTGTCGATGAATTAAATACGATAAGTAGATCATGATCGAGCCGGCTGAAGCGGCATTCAGGGATTCAATCCGACCTTTCATAGGAAGGCGAACCAGTTGATCGCACTGTTTTCTGGTCAGCGGACGGAGTCCTTCTCCTTCGGAGCCTACCGCAATGGCAAGGTTTCCGCCCAATTTTTGCGGATCTGCCAAATCCGATTCCGCTCCACCATCCAAACCGATTACCCAAACCCCCTGTTCGTGCAACCACCGAATTGCCTGAGATAAATTCAACTGCACGATCGGAATATATTCGGTTGCACCAGCCGAAGAAACGGTAACCGCCGGAGTGACGCCCGCGGCACGAGACGGAGGAATGATAATCCCATGCATTCCCGCCGCTTCCGCGGTACGGATTAAGGTACCGAGATTTTGCGGGTTTTGTATTAGATCCAACAGGAGAACAAATAAGGGTTCTTGCTTTTCGGCAGCTCTGTTCCGAATATCCGGCAAATCGGAATAATGAAATCCGCTGACTTCCAATGCTAATCCCTGATGATTTTCGTCAATCGAATCCAAACGGCTGCGTTCTACTTGGATCGGAAGCACTTTTCGCTTTTCGGCTAATCGAATAATATCTTCCAGTCTTCCTTTAACCGTCGCACCTTTTGAGATTTCCAAACGGAAAATTTCACGGCTGCCCGATCTCAAGATTTCATAGGCGGCATTTCTGCTGGTGATCCACTCTTTCATTTTTTAGCCTAAGCCCAATGCCAACGGGTTCCATCTTTTCCGTCTTCTAAGACGACTCCCAATTCCGCTAACCGATCGCGAACCTTGTCCGAGAGTTCCCAATTCTTTTGTTTCCGCAACTCCGTCCGCAAATCAATCAGCAACTGAATAAACGGATCGGCAGCCGCCTGATTCTGATCCGCTTTGGGTTCGTTTAGAAGAAGCCCGAAAACGCCGGTTAATTCCCGCAACATCGCTTGTGCCGGTTCCAATTCCGCATCCGTGGCACCCGAATCGCGAGCAATATTAATCATTCGCACCAATTCAAATAATTGTCCCAAAGCACCGGCTGAATTAAAATCGTCATCCATCGATGCGATAAATCCTTCTCGCGTCGTTTCCGTTTGAGACCGTAGCTCGTCCAAAACTTCCTGTGGCGCACCTGTAGCTGAAGGGTTTGCAGGTTGGAATGCCGATCGCAACCGTTCAAGCCCTCTTTCTGCTTGAGCGAGAACCTCTTCGCTGAATATGATTGGATTCCGATAGGCCGAGTTCAAGATCAGATAACGGAAAGAATCTGCACTGTGATGTTCCAAAAATTCATCGATGCTGATGATGTTGCCGATGGATTTGGACATTTTTTCACCGCGCAGTTGCAACATTCCGTTATGAATCCAATAACGGGCAAACGGCTTCCCCGTAAAGCTTTCGCTTTGCGCAATTTCGTTTTCGTGATGCGGAAAAATCAGGTCATTCCCGCCGCCGTGAATATCGATCGACTCTCCAAAATAATGGTAATTCATAGCGGAACATTCGATATGCCATCCCGGTCTGCCCGGTCCCCAGGGGCTTGGCCAAGAAGGTTCGCCGGGTTTGGCGGATTTCCATAACGCAAAGTCCAACGGATCTTCTTTTCGATCATCCGCTTCCTTCCGAACGCCGACCAGCATATCATCAAGCTGTCTTCCCGAAAGTTTTCCNNGAAGCCCGCGGATTATAGGTAGCCGGCTTAATGTTCAAATCCGCCAAATTTCTCTTAAAATCTTCGATATACCCTTCGGCTAAACGAAAAGGATCAACATGCATCTCATTCGCCCGGTTGATGATTTTGTCATCTACATCCGTAAAATTCATGGCAAATTGAACCTCATATCCGCGATATTCCAGATATCGCCGAATGATATCAAAAACCAAGGCAGACATCGCATGCCCGATGTGCGCTTTATTGTAAACGGTGGGTCCGCATACATACATCTTTACTTTATGCGGTTCCAGTGTCTCAAACGGTTCTTTTTTTCTCGTCAGCGTATTGTATATTTGTATACTCATAGGGTTGCTGTTCCATTTCTGTTTCAGGTTTGGCAAAAATCATCCTTCCGATTGCCGTTTGATGGATCTTTGTCACCATAACGCTGATTTCCTGTCCGATATACAGGCGACCGTTTTCCACGACGACCATCGTTCCATCCTCTATATATCCGACCCCCTGATTATATTCTTTTCCTTCTTGCAGAACGTGAATCATCAGCGTTTCACCCGGAAGTATGACTGATTTTACCGCATTTGAGAGATCATTTATGTTCAAAATGCTTATCCCCTGCAGGTTAGCAACCTGGTTTAGATTATAGTCATCCGTAAGAATGGGACAATTGATTTTCTTCGCCAACGCAATCAACTTCCCATCGACATCACGAATATTTTCAACCGCTATATCGCGAATTTCGACCTGAGCCGGAAATTCTTTTTGAAGTTGACGCAATACTTCCAGACCGCGTCGTCCCCGCTGTCGTTTTAGTATATCCTCTGAATCGGCAATAAATTGTATTTCCTGGAGCACAAAATTCGGAACTACCAATTTTCCCTGTAAAAAACCGGTTCGTACGATTTCCGCGATTCGCCCGTCGATAATCGCACTGCTGTCGACCAGTGTGATTTTTTCATCCGATTCTTCCTGTTCAAAAAATCGGGGCGGCATAAACTTTCGAAACCAATTTATTTTTGATATGCCTGCATACACGCCGAGATAACCCAGCAGCAAAGCGATCAGGAAAGGCAGAACTTCTCCCAAAGGATCTGGCAAAAATGAAGCCGGAATCGAAAAAAGCGCCGCGGCAACCAATCCGAGGATTAAACCGATGGTAGCCGCAGCAACTTTCTCGGAAGATTCGTTTTCAAGCTTAACTCGCAATCGCCGAACCGGATGAACAATAAGAGGCACAACAAAGAAAAAGCCCAAAACGGCTCCGATGATTGCCGAAACAATCAACACCTGGATAGGATACAAATTTGAAGTTGTTGCGGAACGGGAAAAATAATAACCCAACCACCCGCCTAATAAACCAAATGAAACCGCTCCGATTGTCCGATTTTTTTTGTCACTCTGGTCCATAAGTTTTCCCTTTGAATATATTCCTTAATTTAAAAAAAGAATATAGAACTCTGACGGGCCTAAATCTTTTTCGATTTATTATGTGGTTTAAGAATTACAATAAAAAAGTAATACAAATTCCAATCTCTTGTCAGACAAATATAATAACAATTTATAATAATATTTTTATTATAACATATCCTTATTCCATCAGACGGAATACCTGTAAATTCAAAATCAAAAAATCTCTGAAGGCAGCTTATCAATCGGAGAAACTCGAGTTTGTTTCTCAGGAACTATAATGCCTCTGAATTTTATCGAAACCCGTCTACC
>DCTP01000137.1 GCA_002329625.1 Leptolinea sp. UBA1437 | reverse complement strand
GTGTTTTGTTTGTGCGCCCCCAGCAGGACTCGAACCTGCAACCATCGGTTTAGAAGACCGGTGCTCTATCCATTGAGCCATGGGGGCTTTTCATTGGGACCACTTTGAACGTGATTCCATGCGGACAAAATTATACCATTTATTTGACCTCTATCAATTCATATTCCGCGTGACCCAAGCCAATTTTCTCCGCATGTGTGATACATTCCTTCCAATTCGTATCGGGGTGAATGTCAGTAAAATGATCTCCGGTATGGTGAGCTTCCGCCAACCAACTGCCCGGGTTAGGCGGTTGTTGATTTACGGCATCAATACATGCCTGATCAAGAGCCACAGGATCGAATGAAGCGAACATTCCGACATCCGGTATAATTGCCAGATCGTTTTCATCATGACAATCACAATTCGGAGAGACATCTATTACAAGACTGATATGAAAGGAAGGCCGATCTTTAACAACCGCGTAAGCATATTCGGCTATTTTACGATCCAGAATAATATTAGACTGTCCCCATTCCGGTTCGATGGCATCCACAGGGCATACCGCAATACAACGCCCGCATCCGACACATTTATCATGGTCGATTCGCGATTTTTTATTGGTGACTTTCGGCGCTCCCCACGCACAAATTTTGACACATTTTCCGCAGCCAATACATTTTTCCTGATCAACAAATGGTTTACCACTGCTATGCATTTCCATTTTTCCGGCTCGGGAACCGCATCCCATACCAATATTTTTTAATGTACCGCCATAACCGGCATTTTCATGCCCTTTAAAATGAGTTAAGGAAATAAAAATATCGGCATCCATTACGGCTGTACCGATTTTTGCTTCTTTCACGTAATCGCCATTAATGGGAACCAATGTTTCATCTGTTCCTTTTAATCCGTCTCCGATCAAAATATGGCAACCGGTGCTGAACGGTGAAAAACCGTTTTCATAGGCTGAATCAATATGGTCGAGAGCATTTTTTCGTCGCCCGACATAAAGTGTATTGCAGTCGACTAAAAATGGCTTTCCTCCCAGGCTCTTCACGACATCCGCTACGGTTTTTGCATAATTTGGTCTTAAATAAGAAAGATTTCCCGGTTCGCCGAAATGCATTTTAATTGCCGCATATTTATGATCGAAATCAATTTGTCCTATTCCGGCGGTGCGGATCAATTTTTCCAATTTGCTCTGACGATTGTTGACCATCGTAATCGTCCGTAAATTCGTAAAGTACACTTTTGATTTTTCCATAGATTTATATCCTCAACTGTCTTTGTAAGTTCTTCCGGATGATTAATTCGGAAGGATATGCGGAGTATGTTTAAAAGTTCGCTCCCAAGTTTCTTCAAGAAGCGATTGAAAATCCCGCTGATCTTTTCCGATAATAACCAATTCCGGTTCTAATTGAGCGTGATTCTGCAATTTTGTCAATTGAATAAAATCCTCTACCATATCGATATGCCAATAACCGTCCGGAGCTTTTAAGAACCCCTTCAAACGAAGGATTTTTTCCTTAATAGTCTCAAGGAATTCAATCAATTCATCTTGTTCTACTGTTTTATCCGAAGAGATCAAATAACTCACAGGCCGATTCCAATCATGATTGCTGGTCTCCCCTATGAAGTCGCTTGCTATTAAATGCTCCTTCAGAATCTCTATCGGGAGAATTCCATATTGTGTATCATACAAATACGCATGGGGGTTAATTTTCTTTACCGTTTCATGAATCTTTTCCAAACTGGCTGGATCAACAAGGTCCGTTTTATTAATCAGAATAAAATTGCTGGCTGCAATCTGATTTTGAACCGGGGTGAAAATCTCGTTGTATTCCAAAAAAAATTGGCTGTCAACGATACAAACCGTACCCTTTAAGGTATATTTGCGTTCGGTATATGGCTCAATTTCGGAAAGAATTTTCAGAAAGTTTGAAGGATCTCCCAGCCCTGAATTTTCAATTAACAACAAATCAATCGGCTTTTTGGAGAAAGAAATCAATGTGTTAACGAAATTATTTTTCAAGCAAGCGCAAAAAATAGATCCATTGTTGATTTCAACGATTTCAGCATCAGCTCCTTTGAGGATTTTTCCGTCAATGCCGGCCGGACCGAATTCGTTCACTAAGATACCGATTTTTTTATGATGCTGTTGATTAAGAATATATTGCAGAAAAGTAGTCTTTCCCGCTCCCATAAAACCGGAAACCAGCACCAACTGTATTTCTTCCTTTGCCATTCTTATCCTTTACGATTATTCTTTTTAAGAATCCGATAAATTGATTATAACCAATCAAAGCATGACTTTACAATCTCATATTATCGACTAAAATCTGACGAAAATCAGGATAAGAAGTCAATTCAATGTAGTTTATTCGTTTGCATAATTTATCACATTCTGCTCTTAATGATTTCGAAAGCAATAAATCGATGGCTCCCGTACCCGCTGCGTTTCCGACCTGGCGGTATCGTTCGATCGAGATATCCGGAAACATCCCGATCCGGATTGCGTTCTCAACAGAGAGGTAGGTTCCAAAAGCACCCGCTACAATAAATTCTTCTATATCGGACGGTTGAAGATTTGCTTCCTTTAAAAGGATGTCAATTCCGGTCCGAATAGCGCTTTTTGCAAGAATTATTTCGTTAATATCAAAACGAGTTACGGTAATATCCCGATCGGTTCCCGAATCTTCTTTGTTTACAAGAACATATTCATAATTCTTCTCTGCGGGACGGACATTTTTTACTTGCCGATTAAAGTTTCCTCTTTCATTAATAACGCCGGATTCCCTCAACGAGCCGACAATATCCAAAATCCCTGATCCGCAGATACCGATTGCTTTTTCCTGATCAATTGTCTGGACTTTCATTTCGCCGTCGATCATTTGTGCTTTCTCGATAGCACCGGTCGATGCACGCATCCCATTTTGTATATGTGCTCCCTCAAAAGCAG
>DCTP01000017.1 GCA_002329625.1 Leptolinea sp. UBA1437 | reverse complement strand
CCTCTTCGAAAATTGATGAGTGAAACTTGAACAGTTTTATAATTAGCGAGATGAAAAAAGCAAACTATCTTTCTTACTTATTGTTCCTTCCTTTTTTTCTATTAACAATCGTCCAAAATCAAGCCTTCGCAAACTCGGTAATCGAGGAAAAACCGGCAAAAATCATTTATGCTTTGGCAGCTCCGTTCACAACAATTACCGATAATATCTCATTGCGGGACTTCTCGGATTTCTGGTCTGGGACTTCGGCTGTCCAATCGGAAACAATACATGGAAAACTTCTTATCGTCACATCCGACCCCGAAAGATTTAAAACACTTTTCGGCGAAGGGGATAAAAATCAGATCGAATTCGTTACGGATATCCATGCCGCTCTCTCTCAATCGATAAATAACGGGAATTGGCTTATCGTCCCTTTCGATCAGCTGGATGCGAGATTCAAAGTCATATCAATTGATGAGCAGAATCCCCTTCACAAAGATTTCAACGATAATTTATGGCCGCTGACGATTCGAATCAACGGGAATGAGAATATGACGGAACAAGATTGGGCAGTTGTTCAACCGCTCAATCGCGATCCGTCTAAGATCACGACAATGATTTTAACCGGTGTCACCGCATTGGTTCGCGGAACCGCTGCTTATATGGATGTCTGGGGTCCCGAATATCCGGCTTCGAATATCGGCGATACTCTGCGCGAAGCAGATATCCTGCATATCAACAATGAAGTGCCATTCGCAAAAGTTTGTCAGCAAACCGAATCCGAATTGGCAAGGCTGGTTTTCTGTAGCAAGACATCAGCCTTGGAATTGCTGAAATCAATCGGAACAGATGTCGTTGAATTGGATGGAGATCATTTCCAAGATTACGGTGATGATGCGGTCTACTATACATTAAAGTTATACAAAGATGCAAACATTCCCTACTATGGCGGAGGAGCCAATATAAAAGAAGCACAAAAGCCCCTAATTGTTGAGGACCACGGGAATAAATTTGCTTTTATCGGCTGCAACGGGAAGGAAATAGGCTATGCGGTAGCATCGGATACTCGTCCGGGAGCTGCCCATTGCGATATTCCTTTAATAGTTTCCCAAATCAAAGAGTTAAAAGCTTCCGGTATTCTTCCGATCGTCACTTTTCAACATATTGAACTGTACAAAATCTACCCCAATGAGGACATGGCTGCGGATTTTAAAGCCGTTGCCGATGCCGGTGCGGTTATCGTCAGCGGCAGTCAATCTCATATTCCGATGGCATTCGACATTTCAAAAGACTCATTCATCCATTACGGACTCGGAAATTTATTCTTTGATCAGGCATTCTTCCTTCCGGAAACCAGCGAAGCTACATTGGACAGGTATATTTTTTATAACGGAAAACATATTAGTACGGAAATATTAACAATTAAATTTACAAATAACGCATTAAATCGGTTTATGACCGAATCCGAAAGAACTGCAGTCCTGAATCGCATTTTTGCGGAAAGTCATATAGAATTAGATCAGGATGAACGATAAGATTAATTACGAACCCGTTTCGAATGACAAAGCTCATTTGAAAAATGTCGCGGAATGGGAAGCATCAAAAGTTATAACTCCGGAAATTATGGAAACCGCTCGGAAAATATTGCTTCGGGTCATTGACGGCGCGGATGTTTTCAAGACGATTCGAGCAAATCCTGTGCCGAAACACGGAAATATTTCCAAAGATGCTTTGGTTAAAGCCTATCGAGAAATGGTGGCAAACGGAGAAATTCAGGAAGATCCGCACTTACTCGCTAAAATCCGAATGAAACCGAACCGCACTCTGAGCGGCGTCTCCACCGTGACCGTTTTAACCCGACCTTTTCCCTGTCCGGGAAATTGCATTTTTTGTCCCAATGACGCAAGAATGCCCAAGAGTTATCTTCCGGATGAACCGGGAGCTGCTAGGGCATTTCAGAACCATTTCGATCCTTTCGCACAGGTTCGATCCCGGCTGGACACCTATCAGGCACTCGGTCATCCGACAGACAAAGTCGAATTATTAATCTTAGGCGGTTCTTGGACCAGTTATCCCGAAGATTACCAAGCTTGGTTTGTTCAACGGTGTTTAGACGCCATGAACGAAAGCGACTCGGAAAGTCTTCTGATCGCTCAGCAGCAAAATGAAACGGCAGCTCACCGAAATGTCGGATTGGTCGTTGAAACCAGACCCGATGAAATTACCGAATCGAATTTAAAATATCTGCGAAAATTGGGAGTGACAAAAATTCAAATCGGGATTCAAAGTCTTGATGATGAAATTCTCAATTTAAATCGTCGAGGTCATACTGTTCAACAGGCATTGGAGGCAAGTAAACTTTGCCGTGCTGCCGGTTTTAAACTGGTAATGCATTGGATGCCAAACCTTTTGGGAAGTACCCCTCAATCCGATCGAGAAGATTTTATGAGATTATGGGTTGAAGCGGATCAAGGCCTTGGATTTTGTCCCGACGAGCTGAAAATTTATCCGACGCAACTGGTGGAGAATTCGGATTTATATGAGGTATGGAGGGCGGGAAAATATCTTCNNCATGGCGGGCGGGAAAATATCTTCCATATGATACAGAAACGTTGATCGATTTGATCGCCGGAATTAAGCCTTTTATTCCTCCCTATTGCCGGGTAAATCGAATTATCCGTGATATCCCTTCTCATCATATTGTCGCAGGGAATACGCGTTCAAGTCTGCGAATGGATATCCACCAGAGAATGGCTGAAAACGGGACCCGATGCAACTGCATCCGTTGCCGAGAAATCAGAGACCAGGCAGTGGATCCGACGACTCTTAAATTAGTCGATTATTCTTATCATGCCGCAGAAGCGGAAGAACATTTTTTGCAATTTGTGACTCCCGAGGATAAGATTGCCGGATATCTGCGTCTTTCACTTCCTACCCGGTCTTCACCAAATTTGGATATTACCGATCTGAACGAAGCCGCAATCATCCGCGAAATCCATGTTTACGGACAGGAATTACCGGTCGGAACGGAATTGAAAGGTGCGGCACAGCATACCGGATTAGGGAAAAAACTCATCAATAAGGTCGTTCAAATCGCAAAAAACAACAATTTCAAGAAGCTTGCCGTCATTTCGGCAATCGGAACGCGAAAATATTATGAATCCAGAGGCTTTTCCCGTGGAGAATATTATATGGTAATGGATTTAACAAACAAATAAATTTGAGGTTCAAATCCAAATAATCGATATCATTAATAAAATGGAAAAATAGCAATTTCAGAGAAATGATTTTGTAAAGGTTTTTTGCGATTAATATTGATAAGGAAATTTTCTTTTTTTTATCATCAACAATCTTTCAATAATTGTAAAAAAATAGGCAATCGTGAAAAAATTGAAAGGAGCTTACCATGAAGAAAAATCTATTGATTGTTTTCTTTCTGTTGATCTTTTTGGAAGTGACGGCGGTTTATGCCGAAAATCCTCAGGTGCAATGCGGGAACGGGACGGTAACGATAAAAATGTCAGTTCCGTCTACCAATGTGCGCTGTTTAACTGTTATGAATAGTGAAAAAGCAGCCGAAGGGAAATCATTGACCGAAGCAAGAATTTCGAGCGCTGCCGTTGTGATCGATGATTATAAAGTCGAAGGAAAATTCTCACCGGAAGTTACCGCTTTTTCGATGAACGGATTATCCAATGTGAATTCCGAAATTTATCAAAAAGCCGTGGATTTGACAACCATGATCAATAAAATTAACGGAGGGGAAGGAATCAATGCGGTTACAGCACCGATCCCGTTCCTTCCCTATCAAGATAAATCCCAATTATTTGTGGCGATGCCGGAAATAATTAATTTCATATCGGGAACGGCAATCCGTTTTATTACCGCTTACGGAGACAGTGGAGCGATGGTTGACAATGGTAATTTGTTATATACAGTTCAGGGAATCTCTCAAGACGGAAAATATTATTTAAGTATCACCATCCCGATCAGTAACAGTCAAATTGCAAGTCCGATTAATCCGGCGGGGTTTGATTGGAATTCTCTTCCTGCGGAGAGTTGGAAACCTTCTCTGGCGGAACTGGATGAGATGGCAAAAAGTGTTTCGCTTCAATGATCATTGATCAATAGCGTGAAGTCTGTCCGGAATTCTCCCGCTGCGTTATTTCTGTATTTGTTTGCAATCGTCCTGTCTTCCGGTGCGATCGCAAGAGGAATCGATACGGATTGGGGATCTGTTTTAATTCACAAAGTTCCGGTTGAAATCACGGAATATCAGTTTGCGGAAGGGAAAATCTACCGACCGATTACCGCTCAATCATTGAATGAGCGCCCTGCCATTCTCTTAATCAATGCGCTGAATCCGGATAATGAAGCACTTTCTTCGCTGGCTTCTGAGCTGGCACGACGCGGATTTGTCGCTTTATCAATCGACCTTTCAATTCAGGGTGATTCCGTCGAATCGACCCGGAACAACTTGATGGAAATTCTCTCAGCCGGATTCCGATTTTTGGAATCCCAATCTTTCGTTTTGAAAGATTATATCGGTCTAGCGGCTTATTCGATCCCAACATTAGATCAATCGACCGAAAAGTTCATCCAAGAGAATTTTCGATCGGTTGTATTGATCGCATCCGCACCGAATTTATTATCGGATTATCAAAATGTTGAAACCGAACCGTATTTTCTTCGAATTAATTCACCGTTTGATGAATATCGAAATTATCGGATCGATCAAACCGCATCTCCGGATGAGAAATTTTATGCCATTCATCCTTTTGCTCCGATTGATTCAAAGGTCATCTCCCAAACACTTAATCGGTTCCATCAAACATTAAAAATCTCAAATGACTCACCCCTTTGGTTTGATGCCGATAAACAATTAAGTACTTTACGCGAAATTTCATTATCGATCGGATTCGTCGCCCTTCTGTTAATACTCATCCCATTGAGTCAAATGATCGGCAAAAAACATTTTCTCGAAATGCCCTCAGAACACTCGGAAAAAGATATAAATCCGAAACCGTTTTCTTTTTCACGGCAAATCGGCGGCTCCTTCTGCGGTTTTCTATTACTTCTTATCGCATATTGGATTTTCCTCCGATTTTCTCAAAGAGCAGAGAATCGGCTGAATGTCTCTGACGGGATCGTAATATGGGCGGGGACCGCTTCGTTTATTATGCTCATTTCCGGATTCTTTTCAAAAAAAGGGACATTGAGGACGCAACGGTTAAAACTTATCGAGTTATTCCTCTCTTTAATCCTGGGGATTGTGATATGTCTGATCCTCTATGGTATCGTTTGGATATTTTCGAGAGTTTTCATGATTGAATTCAGATTTATAGTTCCGGGCTTACGCCCCTTTTCGGATATTAATAAAACGCGCCTGAGCCTATATTCTCTTTTCTTTTGTCTATTTTTTGGGTTACACGCAACATTGCCAAAACAAAAAAACTTCTTGTTTGATAATTTCATTCCCATTGGAGCTTTTCTGTTTTTCCTCGCCGTTCAATTTTTCCCTGTTTTATTAGGAGGCACTCCTGGCTTGGAATTCTTGACCCAACAGTTTTCTGCTACAGCCGGGTTGCCCTCTGTCACAACCGATTCTTTTTTCACGCTTTATTTGGGTGCAATAACAGATACCGTTATTTACAGTTTTATAATTTTTAGTTTATTATTGATCATACAGAATCAGATGAAACGATCGATTAACAATAATATTATCTCAGCTATAATATGCGGATGTGTCTGTTCTTGGCTTTTGTACAACGGAACCATCATCATTTAGAAACGAAAGAAGTCTCAGAATGAAAAAAATACCCTTATTAATTCTTTGCCTTGTTATAACAGCCGGTTTTTTCGGTTTTTGCTGCGTCAACCAAATTCAACAAGATTATGCCGGAATTTATCGGGGAGCTATTCATCTCCCCACTTTTTTCCCTTCCGAAAATGTTTTGATTGCTGTTCAGATAATCCTATTGGCATTGGTCGGAATCGCTGTTTGGTTCATTCTTGAGAGACAAATCAATCCCAATCGGAAGAAAAATGTATTGATCAATACATTGATTCTTCTGGGATTAATATTTTGTTGGAATTTCTTGATGTTTAACACCGGGAATTTAACCGGTGCCCTGGTTCTTGTGATCGCGGGGATTATTCTCGGTTTGATCGTTCTGTCAATGGCATGGTTAGTGGATCATCGCGCCGGATATCTAATGATCCCGATGAACGTCTGGATTGTTTATCTGATCATTTTGAATATTTCTCTGACGGTCCTGAATTAAACAAATCCATCCATTCTCTGATTTCTTTTTCCGACAGAGGGCGCTCCGGTTGGGGTTCGTCTCTTTTATTATTTTTCGGTTGCGACTGCTGTGATAAATAGACAATTTCTCGGGCAAATTGTTCGGAAGTCATCATCCCTGCACCGAGTGCTTTCACCTGATTTTGCACGTGATGATCGGAAGAAACAACCGTTATTTCTTTGCTTCGTTTCCCCCAAGCACGGACACGCCGAATAATCGCTTCATCCGCGGTTGTTTTCTCGGATATATAATGCACCAATATCGTTCCTGCCGTTTTATCACCGTTGAAGCCGGGAGCTGCCCGATCAAAAAAAACTTCGACTTTTTTTCGGCTGATT
>DCTP01000116.1:8928-15938 GCA_002329625.1 Leptolinea sp. UBA1437 | reverse complement strand
TTTCAAAAAATTTTGGAATCAAAAGAACAGATAAATACTCTTTTTTTTTCAGCTTTTTTTGTTATATAGTTAATGGCATTGAAATGAGAAATCGGGAGATAATAGCAAAAAAACTGAGGAACAAAAAATGGATAATGAAAATAAATCGAACATCGAAAATGAAAAATTGAATGAAGAGCCCAAAGATTCTTTCGTCGTCACTCATCATTCGATTCTGTGCGGGGGCAAAAAGATTTCCTATACTGCCACCGCCGGAAGAATGATTTTGAAAGAAGAAATAGTCCAAAAAGAAGGCGATCAAAAAAATCAATATGAAGGAGAAAAGCCCCGAGCGGAAATATTTTTCGTCGCATATACGTTAGACGGAGTTGATGATCCGACAAAACGCCCGATTACCTTTGCTTTTAATGGCGGTCCGGGATCCGCATCGATATGGATCCATATGGGTTTGTTGGGACCGAAACGGGTCCTCCTAAACGATGATGGCACTCCGTTGCCTCCGCCGGCTCGGCTGACAGAAAACGAATATTCTGTTTTGGATATGACCGACTTGGTTTTTATCGATCCGATCGGTACCGGTTTTTCGCGCGCCGTAAAGGGTGATAAACCCAACGATTTCTGGGGATGGAAGAGAGATGTCGAATCGGTCGGAGATTTTATCCGACTATATGTCTCTCGAAATCAACGATGGGGTTCACCGAAATTTATTGCCGGTGAATCGTACGGAACAACCCGTACAACCGGTTTATCCGATTATCTTTCCGACAAATACGGGATGTATCTGAATGGGATTGTACTGGTTTCGACCGCACTGGATTTTGCCACGCTCGATTTCAACGATGGAAATGATTTACCTTACATCCTTTACCTGCCTTCTTATGCTGCGACTGCTTGGTATCATAAGAAGCTAAAAGCAAAATATCAAGAACTGCCTTTAGAGAAATATCTGGAAGAAGTGCGCCATTTTGCCGGAGGCGAATATCTTCAGGCTTTGTTTAACGGCAGCCGCATGGCGGAAAAACAAATCGAACAAGTTGCCGACAAAACGGCGAATTACATCGGGCTGACACGCGAATATGTGCTGCGGGCAAATTTACGTGTGACATTGCCACGATTTTCGAAAGAATTATTAAGGAGCGAACGCCGAACTGTCGGCCGTTATGATGGAAGATTTATAGGAATCGATCGTGATGCCGCAGGTGAAGAACCGGAAGATGATCCGGCCGGTTATGAGATAAACGGGACTTTTGCGGGGGCATTCAATGATTATGTCAGTCGGGAATTAGGCTATAAGACCGATCTGCCCTATGCATTTTCGACCGATTTATGGAAGGCGTGGAGCTATAAAGAATATGAAAATAAATATGTTCAATTGGAAGAAGTTTTGAGGAAAACAATGGTTCGAAATAAGTTTATGAAAGTCTGGGTTCTGAACGGATATTATGACATGGCGACACCGTTCTATGCTTCGGAGTATGTGTTCAGCCATTTACAGCTTGATCCTGTTTTGCAGCCAAACCTGAGTCTCACTTATTATGAAGCGGGGCATATGATGTATATCCATAAGCCATCGTTGGAAAAATTCCGAAAAGATGCAGAATTTTTCTTTGAAAATGCTTTGAAAGCTTGAAAATCGATTAAATTATTCATAAAAGAGACCGAAAAATGATATTGGTCTCTTTTTTTTATTTAATATTTTTCAGAAAAAAACAAGGCTAAATTTGTTCATGTTCTTCGATCCGTTTCCCGTAATTCTTAAACCGATCCACCATTCGGACCATTTCCTCTTCGGAAAGAATTACGGGTTCCCCGATCGATTTTGCCCGATAATACAATTCGCAGCAAAACTCGATCTCTTCGGTGATATTAAAGGCATTTTCCAAATTTGAACCGCCGGCTAACAGCCCATGATTTGCTAAAAGGCAAGCTTTACGGTCTTTCATCGCCTCAAAGGCATTTTTCGCTAGCGCAACGGTTCCGTAAGTCGCATATTTTGCACATCGAACATCAATTCCCGCATAAGCGACCAGATAGTGAACAGCAGGTAAGGTTATATTGAGACAAGAGAGCGCCGCAGCAAAAGTGCTGTGAGTATGGATTACGGCATTCAAATCCTCCCGATACTTATAGAGAATTCGGTGCATATCCAATTCGCTGGATGGGATCGCAGTTCCGTCCTTGATTTCACCCGATTGAATATCGATGAGCATAATTTGTTCCGGTTTGATTTGGTAGTAATCAATTCCACTGGGGGTGATCGCCATCAACCCGGTTTTTCGATCGCAGGCACTCAAGTTTCCGCCGGTTCCTTTGGTTAAACGATTGTCGATTAATTTTTTCCCGTATTCGATAATTTCCGATCGGATTTCTTCCAACAGCATATAACCTCCTGAGCTATCTTCCGGAAGGTTTGATCCATTCCGGAAAATATTATTTATTCCTCCATTTATAACCTTGATGATCTGTACGGATCGATCAATATGATTTTCTATTTTAGTATAAAGGAAAAATTCGGTTTTTATGGAACAGGAAAGTAGCGGTTTCGGCGGATTTGCCGCAGACAGAATTTTGACTCTCTTTGCGAAAGTATTTATCCGGTAATAATCGGACTCAATTGATTCTTTCCGCTTCTTTCATAAGTGATAGAATACTCCCTGCAAGCAGGAACTTGAAGATGTTCCGAAAGGCAAAGAGATGATTAAAACGTTAGATCAGTTTGTTCCCGGCGACCAAGGTGAGGTCGTCAAAGTCGGTGGGCAGGGAGCAATTCGGCGAAGGTTACTCGATATGGGTATCACACCTGGAACCCGAATCCTCCTGATCAAAACCGCCCCAATGGGCGATCCCCTTGAAATCACCTTACGTGGATTTAATCTAAGTATTCGAAAAGAAGATGCTCGTTATATCGAGCTGAAAATAGATTCACCCGAGGAGGAGCCAAATGCTTGATCTGTATATTGACTCCGAACAAGACGAGTTTATTCCAAAGGCTGATCATACTCATGTTGGCACGATCGCCGATCTTAAAAGCGATAACAACCCTAACGGTCTCCGCCTGACTTTTGCATTGGCGGGAAACCAGAATAGCGGAAAAACAACCCTTTTTAATTATCTAACCGGCTCCAACCAACATGTCGGAAACTGGCCTGGTGTAACCGTCGAGAAAAAAACCGGGAAAGTGAAAAAATATCCGGGAATCACATTGGTGGATCTGCCCGGAATTTATTCGCTTTCTCCCTATACGGATGAAGAGATGATCACCCGAAATTACATTCTCGATGAAAAGCCGGATGCGATTATCAATATCGTGGATGCGAATAACTTGGAACGTAATTTATATTTGACGCTTCAGTTGGCGGAACTCGGAATTCCGATGGTCATCGCATTGAATATGATGGATGAAATCGCTGCCAACGGTGATGTAATCGATGTAGAGGGGTTGGAGAGAGATCTTGGAATTCCGGTTGTACCGATTGTGGCAAGAAATGGCAGCGGAGTGGAAGATTTAATCCGCCGTGCCATCGATGTCGCCATGCATCGGGAGCAGCCCCCGATTCGCGATATCTGCGAAGGGGAGGTTCATAAAGCAATCCATTCCATAGGTCATATTATCGAGCCGAAAGCGAGAGCGCGAGGATATTCCGCCCGCTTTGTTTCCACCAAGTTGATTGAAGGAGAAGACCCAATCAAGCAAGCCATCGGACTGACTCCTGAAGAAGAAAAAATCATCGATGAAATTGTATCCGAAATGGAAAAAGCTACCGGACTTGACCGGGAAGCGGCGATTGCGGATTCCCGCTACCGGTTTATTACCAAAGTCTGTTCCGAAAACTTCAAACGAAAAAGAAAAATCGGTGAACAATCGACTTCGGATAAAATCGATAAAGTATTAACCGGCAAATATTCAGCTCTTCCTATTTTTTTGGCGATAATGTTGTTTGTTTTTTGGCTGACATTCGGGCCGATCGGGAGCCGATTAAGTGCAGGGTTTTCCGAGTTAATCGATACCGGAATCAGCATTGTCGATCATGCTCTGATGTATGCAGGTGTGTCGGAGTGGTTACAGAGCCTGGTTGTCGACGGAATATTGGGCGGAGTCGGAAGTGTGTTGAATTTCTTACCGGTTATCCTGATCCTTTTCATCTGTTTATCCGTTTTGGAAGATTGCGGGTATATGGCTCGGGCGGCGTTCATAATGGATCGATTGCTGCGAAAAATCGGCTTGTCCGGCCGTTCGTTTATTCCGTTTATGATGGGGTTCGGTTGCACTGTACCGGCTTTGATGGCGACACGGACGTTGGAAAATAAACGGATTCGTTATTTGACGGTTTTGTTGACCCCTTTTATGTCTTGCGGCGCAAAAGTACCNNAGCTTTTTTTGCCAAAGGGAAGATACTTGTTATTTTTTCACTTTATGTGATCGGGATTCTTGTTGCTGTTCTGATGGGCTTGATCTTAAAAAGCACTTTGTTTCGCGGAACGCCGGCTCCTTTTATTATCGAACTTCCTCCTTATCGCTGGCCGACGCCGCATAATGTGGCAATTCAGGTTTGGGAAAAAATAAAGGATTTTCTCGAAAGAGCGGTAACCATCATTCTGTTGGCTACCGTAGTCATCTGGTTCCTCGGCTCATTTGATCCGAAATTCTATTGGACCGCGGATTCTTCACAGAGCATTTTGGCGATGCTCGGCGGACTTTTTGCACCCCTCTTCCTGCCCTTAGGTTTTGGAAATTGGCAGGCAATCACTTCCTTAGTATCCGGATTTATGGCGAAGGAAAGCATCATCAGTACGATGGCGGTGGTTTATAAAGCGGCTGATCAAGGGCTGCAAACGGTTCTACAATCGATATTTACTCCGGCATCCGCATTCAGTTTCCTGATTTTCGTGCTTCTCTATCCGCCCTGTATCGCTTCCATCTCGACCATGAATAAGGAAGTGGGAGCAAAGTGGACCGGGTTTGCGATCGTTCTCGAATTGGCAACCGCTTGGATCGTATCTTTCCTGGCGTATCATATTGCTTTATTGATTTTATGAGATTCTATGGCTGATTGGATTGTCGGATTTATCGTTGTTTTGCTCATCGGTTGGGCAATTTACCATATCATTCAAAGAAGGAAAAACCCACTCGGGAACTGTGGCGGAAGTCATTCGATTTATGGAATTCCGGATTCCGAAATTCCGTCGTATTGCAGCAATTGCCGGGCTCGTGAGTTGTGCCGCAGACAGGCACCGAAAACACGCAAATAATATTTTCGTTGTATTATTTGTTATTTGATTGATCGTCGTCAGTCTCGTTCTGGTTTCTTTCGAATGGCAACATCCAGCTCGGTAAAATCGACATCGAGCAATCGCGGTTGATCGATATGCATCGATTCGACTTTCCCTTCGCAGTTCAGTGAAAAAGTGACCAATCCCCGGGGAATATATGGATCATGCCAAATCAAGCGGAAGGTATCAAAATGCCAATGCTCGAGATTGGCGGTGAAAGCGGGTGTATGACTGAATTGTAAGATCAGCCCATGGGCTTCTTTTCTGACGATTATTTCACCGTATGCGGAATCTTCATAGACACCGGCATAGGCGGCATCAGGTAAGAAAGGAGAAGTGTTCGGAATCCGTTCCGGTTCCGTCAATGTTTGTTTCATTTCCGGGTCGTTTTCCCAAACATTGATCCAATCGATCGGCTCTGATTCCAGAAACATATCAAAAGCCGAATAAAGAATACTTTGATAGGCTCTTCGATCTTCAGAATTGGTCAGGATAACGATGCCCCGGTTTAACGCCGGAAAAATTTCCATTCGTCCGCGCATACCGTCTACTCCGCCGGAATGACCGACCCTTTTTTTGCCCTGATAATCCTGAATAAACCAACCCAAACCGTATCCCGAAAAGTCGGTAAACAAACGGGGATGAATCAAATCTTTGGCGGGAGTCGGCGGAACTACAATATGCATCGAATGCAGATTTTCGACAGATTTGGGCTTCAAAATCACTTTTCCGAGATAGATGCCATGGTTAAGGAACATTTGAAGATAATGGGCTAAATCGGCGGCTGTCGAATGAACGGAAGCTGCCGGACCAACATTGTCATGATTTCGATATGGAATCACACTCAACTTGCCATTTAATTGCGTATGGGGCGTGGCAACATTGTCCATTCCGGACAATTGCAAGGCTTTCAGATTGGGAAAAGAGCGTTCCATTTCGAGCGGTGAAAAAATATGTTTACAAACAAAATCATCCCAACTCATTCCGCAGATTTTTTCGATGATCAATCCGGCGATCAAATAGCACACATTTTGGTAAGCATATGTGCTGCGAAAACTGGTGACCGGTCTGAGGTAACGGACACGACGGACTACTTCTTCCCGGGAATAATCGGAACCGTACCAAAGTGTACCGGCACTTTCGCTGTTCAAGCCACAATGATGGATTAACAAGTCAAGGACGGTCATTTCCTGCCCGGCAAAAAGATCAGCCATGCGAAAATCTGGCAAGAATTTGGTGACTTTATCATCCCAGCCGAATAATTTTTGTTCTTGTAACATCGCTAATGAAGTGGAAACGGTCGATTTAGACATGGATGCAATAGCATAAGAGGTATCGGCGGTGACTTCCTCTTTTTCCCCAAATGTTCGGCTTCCAAAACCCTCCGAAAAGCTGATTTCTCCATCTTCAATCACAGCTACCGATATCGCCGGTGTCTGAAATTTGATGCTCGCTTTTTGAATAATTTCTCTGAATAATTCCGGAATAATCTTTCCCATAATTCTTGGCTTTCTGTGAAGGTAAATGTCAGCTCTTACTATACTATGATTTTGGTATGGATAGCGGCTGATATCTTACCCCGATGATATTTTGAAATGACTACCAAATTAGAATGTTTTTATACAGAATTCGACTTGAAAAAAGGAAATCTACTATAATGCAACATATGTCGGAGTGGGTTGATATCGCCGCACAATTTATAGGATTCTCGTTGTCCGAGAACCAGATTCGTTCTTTTG
>DCTP01000116.1:0-8806 GCA_002329625.1 Leptolinea sp. UBA1437 | reverse complement strand
AAATTGGTATTTTGTCAGCATATTATCGATCGGCTGTCTCTGACGGATTGTCGGGTTGTTCATGCCCGTGCGGAGGATCTCGGAAAAGATCCGCTCCATCGGGAGCGGTATGATATCGCCGTTGCCAGAGCAGTGACCGGGTTATCCGCTCTTTCGGAATTATTGTTGCCTTTGGTAAAAAAGAGGGGGATTATGATTGCACAAAAAGGGGGTACCGCTGCGGAAGAATTGAAAGCGGCCGAAAAGGCCATCCGGATTCTGGGAGGGGGTGAAACACAGCTCATCCCGGTGACAATCCCCAATGCAGTCGAGCAGCGGTATCTTATCCGGATCGAAAAACAAAGAAATACTCCGTTGGGATACCCGCGTCGCCCGGATCAGATTCGCAAAAAACCTATAGATTAATCTTTTTGCACAACGCCGTTGGCTATCTGCCAAACGGTATGTTTTTTCAAAAAATCATCCGAAAAATGGGTAAGGTCTGTCGTCGTTAGAATTCCTTGGTTGTATTGATCCAACCTTTCCAGTAAATCCTGTTGTCTCTTCTCATCCAATTCCGCAAATATTTCATCCAATAACAGTAATGGCTCTGTACCAGTTTTATCTTGGATCCATCGTATTTCCGCCATTTTCAACGAAAGTAGTGCGGTACGGATTTGTCCCCGGGATCCGTACAAACTTAAGTTGATATTATTAGCGCACACTTGAAAATCATCCCGATGGGGTCCGACAATTGAATTTCCGCGCTCAATTTCACGCCGGCGAATTGTTTTCAGATATTCTTTCATTGCCGAAGCAATTTCATCAGCCGAAAAAGTATCGCGATGTCCCCCTTTTTCTTCAATGGGATTCGGACGGTCGGGGTTTAAGGGATCAAAGGATGGGTTATAGATCAGGGCTAATTTTTCCTGCTGATCGGTCAACTGCAAATGAATATCTTCCGCGTACTCATTCAAAGTCTCGAGTGCTTTTATTCTTTTTTGAATCAAAACCGCTCCGCGACTCGAAAGCAATTCATCCCAATATTCCAACTGAGCCGGATCGGACTTTTTGTCGGCTATTTGGCGTAACAAAGCGTTGCGCTGAACCAAAGCCTGTTTGTACTCGGTTAAAGTCTGGGCGTAACCCGGTTCGGATTGTGAAAGCAAGATATTTAAATATCGGCGTCTTTCTTGCGGAGGCCCCTCCAAAATGGCAGTCATCTGAGGGATAAATAATACGGCGGGGAATTTACCGATCGCGTTTTGGGCACGCAGCTTTTGTCCGTTCCAGAGAATCTCTTTGCGCGTCCGAGTGATCCGATTTTGACTTTCCTGAATGATTCTCACTTCGAGCTGATGATTTTGCTGATCGCGCAAATATCGGACAACGATACGTGCGACCGCCAGATCCTGCTTTTGTGCCTCAAAATTAATCAATTGGCGATCGTTTCCGGCTAATATCGGAGCAAAAGTGGCACAGTAAAAAAGGCTTTCCAGCAAACTTGTTTTTCCCTGTGCATTTCCGCCGGAAAGAATTGTAATACCTTGAGGAAATTCGACATCTAATCGAACATAGGAGCGGAAATTCGTTAAAGAAAGGCTTTGTAAAATCATAGAAGAACTCTTCAGGTAAGTTTATCATGCCCCTCTTCCAACTCATGATTCATGATTGAATATTTTGACTTGGGAATTGAAGAGGGAGACTTTTTTCTCAGAGAATGGTCACTTTCTTTCTGACAAAAAGAACCGATTCGGTCCGAACTCTAATCCGAACTCTAAACGGGGAAGATCTGCCGATAGATTCGCGGGGCAAAAGTTGCCATATCTTCGGAATCCAAAGCATTTTTACGGCAAATCTGTTCATAAAAATCAGCTGAAAGACGTTTTGTGCGAATTTGTGTTTCAACATCCAGACGCCAAAGACCAAATCGTTGGCTCCAGCCGCGTTCCCACTCGAAATTATCTACGAGAGACCAATGATAATATCCTTTCACCGGTATTCCATTTGACCAAGCACGCCAAAGCCGATGAATATGAGCGGCTAAATAATCTCGTCTAAACGTATCCTCATCGCTTTCGGTCCCGTTTTCGGTGATGATGATCGACTTGCCATAGCCGGCTGCCCACTTCAGTGCCCTTGAAAAAGATTCCGGCTCATTTGCGATGAACCCCGTGTCACTCAAGGATGCTCCCTCCGGGTAGGATAAAAAGTTGTTCCGGTTCAAAGTGAATCGGACTTGATTCCCGGAGTAAAAATTCAAACCCAAAAAATCCTGAGTGTTCTTTGCCTGCGGTATATGAATAAAGTACGGTCCGTAATGAAATTTTCCGCTTGATATCGTATCAGTAAATGAGTTATTGAAGAGATGATGAGCGAGTCTTGTCATCCAACGGTCGAACGGTGAATTCATTTTAGGAAAGAGATCACGGAAATGAATCGCGATGCCGACGGATGCTTCGGGTTGTTGCTCATGAATCAGGTGATATACCGCCGCATGGGCTTTGATCATATTGCGAAGGACAATATTCGCCGCCGAAAAATTGTTAATATTTCCGGGCGGAAAATGTCCGGAGATAAAACCGCATAATATATAAACGTTCGGTTCGTTGATCGTTATCCAATCCTTGACAAGCGGTTTAAATGCCGGAATGATTTTTTCAGCAAAACGCCGAAAATATTCCGGCGCTTTTTCATTTTGCCATCCGCCCATCTCATAAAACCAAATCGGATCGGTAAAATGATGCAGTGTTATCAAAGGACGTAATCCGCGGCTGATCATGCCGCGAATCATTTCACGATAATAATCGATTGCCGATTCATCCCACAAATTCTCTTTGGGCTGAATTCGAGACCATTCGATGGACATCCGATGGGTATTTTGTCCGGTATCGGCTGCCCGAAGAAAGTCTTCCTGCCAGCGTCTCCCTTTCCACCAGTCACAAGCTTTACCGCTCACATCTCCGTTTCGGATACGGCCGGGCTGGGCTTCCCAAAGGCTCCAATTATTGTTATTGTTTTCACCTTCAACTTGATGCGCAGAGGTAGCTGTTCCCCATAAAAATTTTTCGGGGAAAGTAAACTTTGCCGAAGCTGTCACGAATCTCTCCTTCTAAAAAATTATTGAATCGATCATTGTTTGAAGTTCTGAATCTAAAGATTTCCGATAACTGATTTCGACCGTTTTTGTTTGGATGCAAGGTTGCAAAGGAGTTCCCGGTCCTTCAAGCTGACATTCCGTTTCTTCCCGCAGGATTTCCCCTGTTTCGGGATCAATCAGGAAAGTATAGCGATTCATGAAAGTAGGTTGACCGGAATCGGGTGAGGAGCTTAAAGAATGCTCAAAGGTATAACACCACCCGGCTTGTCCGTCTATTTCACAATCTTTCCGACCGATAAATTCAGCGGAAGTATTCAGCAACGTAAAGAATTCATTACCGTATAAAAAAGGATAAATCGTATCGGAAGGCCCCGATTCATAAGGGACTTTGTACCCTTGAGGAAGGAGAATCTGACAATCCGATCGATTCCAAGTTCCGGTGAGAATACTGCCTTTTGTATCTCTGGTTATTGAAATATTGTTGATCACGTATCCTTCCGAATCTATTTGGTCCCAGGATTCCGAAATGGTTCGGTTATTTTTCAGAACCTCATCACCGTGCTGAACCAAATCTGGATATTCTCCGCCGGCTGCGGCTGCCTGTGTTTGAGCCTTTTGCAGGATCCAGCCGGGATTTGCGGTGAGAGAATCGGAGAAAGACTGGAGCAAATCGGTTAATTCGTGTATTTCATTCGGAGAAGAAGCGCCNNGAGAAAGACCGGAGCAAATCGGTTAATTCGTGAATTTCATTTGAAGAAGAAGAGCCCAATTTGGAATAATCGATTTCCAGCCGCGTCCCCGGGACAGGCTCGGGGTTGGACGCAAAAGCGATGGATACCGGTGTCCATTCAATTTCCCAGTTTCCGTCTATCCGATATTCGAACGAATCGAAATACAATGTCAAATCACTTTGTCCCAATTTTGTGATTTGAACATCACAGGCAAATTGATCGCTGTCGGGCAGATAGCCGCAATTTGAATAGGTAAAATCATCTTCGGCGAGACTATCTTTAAAGGCAATGGAGGAGATTTGCGGATCATTGCTCATGAAAAGTCTGAGGATGGTCATTTCTTCGCCTTGGATGGTTTTATTAAAAACTTGGTACCTATTGATTTTTCCGGAGAATTCGTCCAGTGGCATTTCAACATTCAATGCTGCTTTCTCGGAGGTGAAATCGAGAGGAGTCGGAAAGTTTAATTCAATTTCATGATTTCCCGAGCGTTTGACATAAACATAATCCAAGCCGATTTTCAGCGGATCGGAACTTGAAAGAGGCATAAAGGTATAAGAATCTACCAGAATTGTTTTTGAATCATCACTGAGATTAAATCCATACGGATCGGTCCTGGTTAATAAATATTTTTTTCCGTCCGATCGTTCGACCTTTATCCAACCGATCTTTGAAATGGATTCGTCTTCACGAATTGTCGCGAACCCCGGTTGAATCATGGTGGTTTTGGTGGTCTGAGCGGTATTCATCAAAGAAAAAACAACCCCGTCTTTTTGGTCGCTCAGGGATGGACGTTCACTTCTTTCTTGGTGATCACCTTTTTCCAATTCCAATATCATCGTCGACCCTTCGGAAAGAATTTCCATGTCGAATGGAATCTGATTGAAATTGAAGGAAACAACAGAGGGCTGTTCATCGGTTAAAAATTCCAATAATCCGGCGATAACCAGCGTATTTCCGTTTGATAACAGACTGTAACGAGAGCCCGAAGAGGGAGTGAGCCATTTTCCGGATGGAATTCCCAATTCCGCGACGGGTAAATAACTGCCGTAAATTCGGTTTTGATCGATGACTTTATCACCCCATGTGACCGGAAGTCCCCAGATGATGATTCGCACCAAAACCCGGTCCTTTTCAACAATGACATCATTGACTTCGAGTGTGGCATGGAGTTGATCGGCGGTAATAATTTCCGCGGTTTTTGCTTCCGTCAGCGAATATATTGCATCATTGATCCCGATTAATGTGACGTCATCGGAATTGATCGGTTCGGATTCGGCGAATGCGGGATGAATTTGGCTGATAAGGCTGATCAAAAATAAAAATAAAAAGAAAGACTTTTTTAAACTCAACTTTCAGATTCCTTTTCGGGATGAATCTCAGAACTTTCATCGGGTTGCGACGTAACCGGTTCTCTTCGGTAGATTTCTCGATTAATGACATTTTTGAAAATTTGTCCTGGTTCCGCTTCGCAGACCGTTCTGATAACGTCGCAGATGGCATCCGCCATTCCCTGTCTTGTTTCGACGGTATTGGTACCGATATGAGGAGTAAGCACCACGTTTTCCAATTTGAATAGCTTGGCGGGAATTTCGGGTTCCGCCGGATAAACATCCAATCCGGCACCTTTCAATTTCCCGTTTTCGAGAAAATAGGTTAATGCGTCATAGTCCGCAATCGGTCCGCGAGCGGTATTAATGAAGATGGCGCCCTGTTTCATCCTTGAAAATGCCTCATAATTAATCATGTTGCGGGTGGAGTTATTCAACGGACAATGGATCGAAATGATGTCGGATGTTTCCAGCAATTCTTCAAAAGGTACATATCGGATGCCTTTTTCTTGAGATAACGGCAACCGATGACGGTTGTAATATTGAATGTTTAATCGAAACGGCCAACACATTTCAGCCAAAGTCATCCCGATATGACCCAAGCCGATAATTCCCAATGTTTTCCCGGCTAAATTTTGCCCCGGATTCTTGCCGATCGAAAAAAAGTCCGAAACATTATCCGCGTTTCTTCTCAGCAACCGATCCAATTCGGAAACCCGACGACTGACATCCAGGATTAAAGCCATTGCCAGCTCGGCGGTGGAATAAGCAGTGGCATCCGGGACGTTGATCACAGGGATTCGAAGAGCGGTGGCTGCGGTTATATCGATATTATCAAAACCGGCTCCATTGGCGACGATGACTTTCAATGAAAGCGCTTTGGCGATCATTTCGGCGCTGACATCGGTGATTGCCACAATCGCGGTCACTTTCGGCAGAATTTCATCCAATTCTTCGCGCGTGAATTCGGCATTCGTTTCCTTCGGTTCAAAGATCAGATAATCCGGTTCCAGAGAATGAAAATCTTCCCCCCGGACTTTTTTTGTGATCAAGACGGATTTTTGAAATTCCATTGAAATNNTTTTTGATAATCGAACGATTTGATCGTCCACTCTTTCGGCTTGTATGATCCAATGAAAACGATTTATATCACAAACAAATTCCAAATCCTCGGCCGGTAAATCAGGTGAGGTATTTTGAATAAAACGTCGGCCGTTGACAGAGTTTCGAACCCGTTCGATTATCTGTTCTTCCGGAATGGGGTTATCGGTAAGAATCCCTTCGATATAGTTCGCACAGGCGGTGTCTTCGTCTCCTCTGCCGTCGGAAGTGATTCCCGTCTCAACAAAAAAGACCTCTTCCGGTGACAGCAAACGGATAAATTCTGCGGTTGTTTTTGCCGTTACGAGGCTTGCGGCAACCAGCGTTTTGGCATGAGAGGAAAGTATCAATCCCTGTGTCCCGGCAGTCGTCCTTTGAATAAGTATTTTTCCTTTAATGTCTTGCTTCATCAAAACAGCCGGTGAGTTGTTGAAATCGAACTCCGGAATACCGAACCCGTTTACTTCTCCCATCGTCAGACTGCCAGGAATGCGTGATTTTAATTCAAGTGCTTTTTCAACTTCGGCGACACAATAAATTGTTTTTGCTCCCTTTGAAAAAGCATATGCTGCGGTTGTGAAAGCACGCAGTACATCGATCACCACCACTAAATCTCCGGCTTGATCACAGTCTTCCAAGGTTCCGCGGATAAATTTTGTCTTGTTGCGCCGATTAATTTCTTTCAAATATATTTCACCCGAAAATAATTATAATAAAAGATCCCGTTCTTTTAAACCCGTTGCAAAATTTCGGGAGGTTTTCAAATTCATTTACCCGGTTTTTGGTTGAGAGTGCTCCCTGAAAAAGGACGAATCAGCGTTCCGCAATTTTTGCAAACAAAATACTGAGAAAATAAAGTAAAACCAAAGGGATTAACAGGATCGTCATATTGACGGGATCCACCGTGGGAGTGATGAGCATGGCAAGAATGGCGCAAATGACGACGGCTTGCCGCCATTTTTTTAATAGCAATCCGGAATTTACAACTTTCACTTTTGTCAAAAAGTAGATAAAAATCGGCATTTCAAAAACAACTCCGATCCAGAATAACATGTTTGTCGTAAAGGAAAAATAACTGCTGGTACGGATCGTTGTCGGGATATCGGTAAAAGAAATCAAGAAAGGAATAGCGGCTGGTAGAAGAATAAAAAAAGCAAAAAGAATTCCCGCGATGAAGAAAAGGATTAAAAGCGGCAAAAATGTAAACAAGATCCTTTTTTCATTGCTCTTTAAAGCCGGTAAGATGAAGGCTAAAATTTCGTAAAAAATAACGGGACTGTCCAGAACCAATCCGGCAAGCAATACCACTCGGAAGACTGCTGTGAAATTCTCCGTGATTTCGATGGATTGCAGTTTTTCCAGTCCGCCGATCGGTCGAGCTAGAAATGCCATAATCGAATCAGAAAAGAAGAAAGCAATAATAATTGCGAAACATAATGATAAAACAATAACAATCAGCCGATTTCGTAACTCTATTAAATGTTCCGACATCCCTTCTAAAAATTCTTTGAAGTCGGTAGAGGACTCCTCTTGATTCATAAGGAATCCTTTGTTTTCGGAGTGTTCTCCTTATCCGGTTCCGACAGGTTGTGTTCGGATGAATCGGAATCGACTGCTTTTGGCATTGAACGAACGCTGTTTTGAATCCGGTCCAATTCCGCCTGTGTCCGGGCATTTATTTCATTCAATTCCTTCATCGTCTCTTCAAGGTTTACTTCTTTCATAATTTCTTCCGGATAGTGTTTCATTTCATGATACATCACGGAAAAATTGCGCCATGTTTCAGAACGAACCACCTTACGGATAAACCGAGCTAAATTACGGGAACTTTCCCGTAATTTGTCGGGTCCCAAGAAGACCAACATAATTGTCAGTACCAGAATTAGTTCCGGAATACCGATATTGAAAAAGCCCATTCTGAATGATTAATGACGAACGAGATTAGGGATGATTTGATTTTGCATTTTCATCTTCGGATTGCGTTTGTTCCGAAGTCTTTTTTTTATCGGAATCTTCGTTCAAACCTTCTTTGAAAGCGGTAATGCTTGCTCCGATTTCCTTGGCGACCTTTGCTATTCGCCCTGGTCCAAATAGCAAGATCACGATGACAAGGACGATCAGAATCTCAGCGAATCCGGGTCTCCACATAGTATTTCCTCTCCATGGATCATGCGATTTGATCAGCCTGATCCATAAAACGACTGTTTTTCTAACAGGGATTATACCGCCGAAAATCATTCGGGTTTGCAAGGCGAATGATTTATATTGAATGATAGATAAAAGTATATTTAAAAACATTTCCTGTATATTTTTATATGCAGGAAATGTTTTATCATTTATAAAAGTAATATAATATTGATACATAATTTAAAATATTGCAAATAGTAATGAATTATTGTATATTTTTGTCTCAGTGATTATTCATATTTATTTTGATTCAGCTTGAAAATTCTTAAATTGTGTATTACCATATTATATATAAAAATAATAATAATAAAACAATAATAAAAATTTAATAAATTAAGGGAAATTTTTCAAAAGAGTGATCTTTTTTAGAACGATAA
>DCTP01000090.1:788-3381 GCA_002329625.1 Leptolinea sp. UBA1437 | reverse complement strand
CATGCGATTTATCTTTACAATTATGCCGGAACTCCATGGAAAGCTCAGCAGAAAGTACGGGAAGTGATGAAAAAACTGTATAATGCCACAGAAAATGGTTATCCCGGCGACGAAGATCAGGGACAAACTTCGTCGTGGTATGTCTTGAGTGCATTGGGATTTTATAGTGTTTGTCCCGGAACGGATCAGTATGTGTTTGGAAGTCCAATGTTCAAAAAAACGACTATTACAATGGAAAATGGAAAACAATTCGTTATCGAAGCCGGAAATAACAATTCACAAAATGTGTATATCCGTTCTGCTAAGCTTAACGGAAAAGATTATTCAAAAAATTATATTCGATATCAGGATATCATCAATGGTGGAAATTTGATTTTTGAAATGGATAATCAGCCTAATCTTCAGCGTGGCACATTGCCCGAAGATATGCCTTATTCGGTTTCGATTCGAAAATAAATAAAAATGAAAACGGATTCTTTGAAATATATTTCGGCGAGTTTTCTTGCAGCCGTTCCTTTTATTTTGTTTTCGAGAACGGACAACAGGCCTAATATTGTTATTATTTTGGCAGATGATTTGGGCCTTTCGGATATTGGTTGCTATGGAGGTGAAATTGAAACTCCCAATTTAAATCGCTTAGCTGAAAATGGCATTCGATTCACTCATTTTTATAATGCCGGTCGAAGCTGCCCTACTCGTGCTTCGCTTCTGACCGGTTTGTATCCGCATCAGGCAGGAGTTGGAAGAATGACTTTTGATGATCATCAACCCGGGTATCGAGGTACGATGACGCACAATGGTGTTAC
Source organism: Leptolinea sp. UBA1437 (assembly GCA_002329625.1). Lineage (GTDB taxonomy): Bacteria > Chloroflexota > Anaerolineae > Anaerolineales > Anaerolineaceae > Flexilinea. Next base: position 2,575 of record DCTP01000090.1, on the reverse strand, counting down.
TATTGCCGAAGTGTTGAAAGAATCGGGATATCAAACGGGGATGATTGGCAAGTGGCATGTCGCCGAAACTCCATTGCGTCCCGATCAGCGATTGTGGTTGGCTCATCAGGTTTTTCACGAAGAATTTGCTCCCAAGGACAACTATCCTGTCAATCGTGGATTTCAGGACTATTACGGCACAATCTACGGCGTAGTAAACTATTTCGATCCCTTCAGTCTTGTGAATGGCGATCAACCCGTGCGAGAAGTTCCGGATAATTATTATACCACAATTGCTTATGCAGACAGTGCCGTATCGTATATAAACAGATATTCTCGGTCGGAAAAGCCTTTTTTTCTTTATCTTGCATTCAATTCTCCGCATTGGCCTCTTCATGCTTTGCCTGAAGACATCAAAAAGTATGAAGATACCTATAAAGTTGGCTGGGAAAGAATTAGAGAGGAACGTTATGCCAGAATGAAAAAAATGAAATTGTTCGGCAATATCGATCATTTTCTTTCACCCCGAGCTTTCACAGATAATTGGGAAGAAAATTCCACACGCGAGTGGGATGCTCGTGCTATGGCAGTTCATGCAGCAATGATTGATCGGATGGATTATGAAATCGGTAAGGTAATTGATGCTCTCGAAAAAACGGGGGAGTTGGACAACACCCTGATTCTTTTTTTGTCGGATAACGGAGCAAGCAATGAGGATTGTCAAAACTATTCGCCGGGTGAAAACGATCGTCCCGATATGATGCGAAATGGCCAACCCATTGTTTATCCTCGTCAAAAAGAGGTATTACCCGGTACTCAGAATGTGTTTGCCTCCATTGGCGCGCGTTGGGCAAATGTTGCCAACACGCTTTTTCGATTTTGGAAAGCAAAATCTTATGAGGGAGGAATATGCACGCCAATGATTGCTTTTTGGCCAAAAGTTATACGAAATCAAAAAGGGAAAATCACTTCTCAGTATGGTCATGTGATTGACATTATGGCTACTTGCCTGGATATTTCGAATGCGAATTATCCATCGAAATTTAACGGACATACAATTATTCCCTATGAAGGGAAGAGCATGTTGCCGATTTTCAAAACCGGAAAGCGAAAAGGACATGACGAAATCTGTTTCGAACATTTCAACGAAAGAGCTATGATTGACCGATCGGGATGGAAGATCATAATGCAGGCAAATTCCAAAAAGTGGGAATTGTATAATTTGAATGTTGATAGAAGCGAAATACACGATTTGGCTAATACTTATCCTCAAAGAACTCAAGAGATGGAGCAGCGCTATCAACTATGGGAAAAGCGTTGTCTTGTGGTACCGCGACCTTAATTTTTTTTGAAATGACAGGATAATGGTTCTTAAATAAGTTGATTATGAATTTTAAGCAAATATTCGTTTTTCTTTTTCTCGCTACAAATGTGCTAAGTGTTCGTTTGTCTTTATCCAATTCGGGTTATTCTTTTCGTCATTTCGACATTAATAATGGATTATCGCAAAATACGGTTCACTGCATTTTTCAAGATCGGCAGGGGTTTATGTGGTTTGGTACCAAAGATGGATTGAATCGATTTGACGGAACTTCGTTCAAAGTTTTCCGGTTTTCGCCCAATGGAAATTTGCGTGACAATGTTTTCCATCGCATTGTTCAGGATAAACAGGATAATTTATGGGTCGGAACCGAAGAAGGGGTATATATTTATGACCCGAGACTGGAGAAATTCGAACGTTTTGATCTGAAAACATCTGACGGAAATGCGATTTATGGCATAGTGAGCGATATGATTCAGGATAACGA
>DCTP01000090.1:0-722 GCA_002329625.1 Leptolinea sp. UBA1437 | reverse complement strand
ATGGCGATGGTTAGCTTGTGTGTTGGCAAAGAGGGCGATATCTGGGTGTTTCCCTATAATCTTCCGGTATTGAGAATCAATAAGAAAACGGGCAATGTTTCCGAGTTTAAATTGAATGATGATCCTAATTTGTTTAATGAAACCGGAGAAATATGGAAAGTACAAACCGATGAATACAATCAATTATTTATTGCCTCTTCAACGAAAGGTTTTTTTAGTGTGAATACAGTGAATAAAACGCATCGTCTTTTGGTGGAAAAGGATGCGTATGGTCAACCCATATTTGCACGGTGTTTCGCACGAATCGATCCGAGTACAATCTGGATTGGTAGCGAATCGGGATTGTACATTTATGATATTCCTTCCGGAAAAGTTCAAAATCTTCGACGTGACAATGCAATAAGCACTTCGCTTTCGGATAATGCCGTTTATTCTATTTTTAAAGATAGAGAAGGAGGCATTTGGGTAGGAACTTTTTTTGGAGGAGTCAATTATTATTCGAGTGAGAATAACAGCTTCGAGTTGTTTTATCCTCTTTCGGGTGTTAATACGATGAAGGGAAGTCGCGTTCGTGAGTTTTGCCAAGGTCCAGACGGAAAATTATGGATTGGTACTGAAGATAACGGTTTGAATCTTTTCGACACGCAACGAGGCGAATTTTTGCCGTTGCCGAAGCCTTTGCAATCCATTTATACCAATATTCATGCTCTTTATGCGGACGG
>DCTP01000131.1:16198-24050 GCA_002329625.1 Leptolinea sp. UBA1437 | reverse complement strand
GCTATACCGGAGAATGCGGGAACTGCGCCATCCTAATGGATGGGAAATTATTACCGTCCTGCGTAATGCCTGCGCCTCAGGCTCAGGGTCATACGATTCTTACCGTTGAAGGATTGAATGAAGGGAAAGATTTGAATCCGATCCAAAAAGCGTTTGTGGAAACCGGTGCTATCCAATGCGGTTTCTGTACGCCGGGAATGGTTTTGGCAACGAAAGCACTGCTGGACAAGAATTTATATCCATCCTTGGATGATGCCAAGGACGCACTTGGGTCCATCCTGTGTCGTTGCACAGGTTATTATCAGCCGTTAGATGCTGTGATGCGAGCTGCCGCTTATTTGCGCGGTGAAACAGTTCCGCCTTATACCAAAGCCGATGAATCGGTTTTATTTACCAACGAATCCTGTCCTGATTTTTCTGCTATCCGGCAATCGGTACAAAAAGTGGATGCGATCAAGATGGTTAAAGGCCGGCCGGTTTATACGGACGACGTCGAGCTCCCCGGGATGTTGCATGGGATGTTAATGACCAGCCCCTATGCTCATGCCCGCATTAAGGATATTGATACTTCCGAAGCGGAAGCATTGCCGGGAGTTCATGCGGTAATAACCTATAAGAATGTGAAACGATATGTTTATGGAAGCGGCGGTCAAACCTATCCGAACCCGAAACCATGGGACCAGGTTTGTCTTGACAATAAAGTCCGCTATGTAGGTGATCGGGTTGCAGCTGTGGCTGCCGAGTCGGTGGAATTATGCAAGAAAGCCATCAGCCTAATTAAAGTGGATTGGGAAATTTTGCCGGCGGTTTTTGATATGGAAGAGGCGATGAAAGATGGCGCTCCGATTATCCATGATGAACCGGATTGCATCGATGTTGCAGATGCGAGCCATAATAAAGCGTATGTGATCGATGCAAATTATGGAGATTTAGAGAAGGATTTTGCCGAATCCGATTTGGTCGTCGAAAGAGTATTTCACACACAACAAGTTCAGCAAACTCCTCTAGAACCGCATATCGTTATCAGCTGGCTGGATGAAAACGATCGTTTGGTAATCCGTACCAGCACACAGGTTCCTTTCCATGTTCGCAGAATTATTTCTCCTTTGATCGATGTTCCGGTTCAGAATATCCGTGTCATTAAGCCGCGGATCGGCGGAGGATTCGGCGCAAAACAGGAAGTTTTACTTGAAGACTTATGTGCGTTGTTAACGCTGCGAACCGGAAGGCCCGTCCGATTTTATTTCGATCGCCAAGATGAATTCCGCTCCTCTCGTTCGCGTCATCCCGATACCATCCGTTTTAAGGTCGGAGTCACAAAATCTGGACGAATCAAAGCGATTGAAATGGATATGATTGAAAATACCGGTGCTTACGGAGTTCATGGCTTTACCGTCTGTAATGTAACCGGAACGCGTGGATTATCCACATATCGGGCAGATAGCATGCGATTCCATGCGGATATTGTTTATACCAATTTACCGGTTCCCGGAGCCTTTCGCGGTTACGGTGGACCGCAAGGAATATACGGGATCGAATGCATTATCGACGAAGTCGCCGAAAAATTAAAAATGGATCCGATTAAATTCCGAATGAAAAATGTTGTTCGTCCCGGTGAAAAAATCAAAATTATGGATAAACTGGCTGAATTCGATCCGGTCCCGCAAAAAGTTAACAGCTACGGATTAGATGCCTGTATTCGGAAAGGGATGGAAGCGAACGATTGGAATCGCAGAAAATCCAAACATTTTTATCTGGATCCCGCCAGACCGAATATCCGCAGAGGAATTGGCATGTCCATTATGATGCATGGGACCGCTATTGCCGGGATTGATATGGGTGCCGCAGCGATGAAGATTAATGATGATGGTTCCTTCAATCTAAACATCGGAGCGACCGACCTGGGAACCGGTTCGGATACGATATTGGCACAAATGGCAGCGGAAGTGCTGAAAATACCCGTCTCTAAAATTGTTGTCTACTCTTCGGACACGGACTTTACGCCGTTTGACGTAGGCGCTTATGCATCCAGTACCACCTATATTTCTGGGATGGCAGTCAAAAAATGTGCCGAAAAAATTAAAGAACAGGTTCTGGAAAGAGCCGCCTTGATGCTGCAGCAGCCGAAAGACGATCTGTATCTGAAAGATGAAAAGGTTTACGCTCCGAATGGGGATCACGTTACCATGGAAGATATCGCTTTGCATAGTCTTCATCGTAAGGATCAGCGGCAAATCGCGGCTTATGCTTCACACGTATCTCCGGAATGCCCACCGGTTTTCGGAACCGAATTTGCCGAAGTGGAAGTGGATATCGAAACCGGCCAGGTGACTCCGATTAAATTGGTTATGACGGTCAGTCCTGGAACGGTAATTAACCCGACCACTGCTATTGGACAGTTGGAAGGCGGTCAAATAACCGCACTCGGTTATGCTCTTTGTGAAGAAATGTGTTATGACGACCACGGAAATTTATTGAACCCGCGATTCGGCGATTACCATATTCTACAGGCGGATGAAATGCCGTTGATGGAAAGCTATATCATTCAGGAAGGGGACGGTGAAAAGACCGGTCCTTTTGGCGCAAAAGCGTTAGCTGAAATTCCGACGGACGGAGTCGCTCCGGCAATTGCCAATGCGGTAGCGAACGCCATTGGCTCTCGGATTGATTCGCTTCCGATATACCCGGAAAAAGTTTGGCGGGCAATAAAGTCACAGCATTAATCTTATCGGAAAGCTCACCGATGATGAGTTCAACGATTGCTCTATAAAGTCCAGAGAAATATTAAAAAAGAAGCTGTCCTTTTTTCGGAGGACAACTTCTTTTTATTAATAAGTATTTCCACAAATATTATCGGAATGATCCGAAAATATCCTTCGAAAATCGGTTAATTTGCTCTTTCAAGAATTTTTTCGAATTCTTCTTCAAATTGATCGGCTATTTTGCGATTATCGATGATCAAAATTTGTTCGTCGTTTACCGTTTCGGCTGCCCGCGTAAAGTTATAAGAACCTGCTGCGACCACGGATTCATCAAAGATCATAGCTTTTTCGTGCATCAAACCGTCTGTTAGGCCATCCATGTAAGTGGGAATGCCATTGCGAATTAAATAAGCCGCTTCGCTGCCATATTGATCTGACGATTCTTCTTCAAATATGACTTCCACATCCACTCCGTCGTCATATCGATCAATCAAAGCATTACCGAGGTTATCCGAAGTAAAAGAGTAAGCCAGCACGTCAATGCTCTTTTGAGACGCCTGAATTAGCGATAAGAGAATCTTTTCAACACCGTCCTCCGGTGAGAATTTCACCGTGATTTTCGTCCCATCTTTCAAAGTGATACTGGTAGGAGGGACTGTTGGGTGACCGGTTGGGCCGAATTTCTTTTCGATGAACATTTCATTGAATTCTTCCTGAAAAATTTTGTTCACTTTGCTGTCGTGAATCAAAATCATAAAATTATTGTCATAAAAAAAGCTCCCAGATGTCAGATTTGCCGATCCGCTGATCGTTGTTTCATAATCAACAACGATGAATTTCGCATGCATCAAACCTTCGGATTGAGACTTGACAATTTTGATCCCGTTTTTCTTCAAATCCTCAATAATACGGTTGTCGGCATTTTCTGAATAAATAACCAGCCGGACTTCTACACCTCGTTTCACCGCGTCAATCAAAGCATCTCGGCAAGTGGTATCCGTAAAATTATAGATGGCAATATAGATGCGCTCCTCGGCGTCTTCAAATGTAGTAAGAATCAGATCTTGAATGGCTGGATCTTGGTTCTTACTGAATGGATCATTAAAAACAACTTCTATCGATTCTTCGGAAAAAACTTTGATCGGTATGGCAAAAAAAGCAAAGCAAATGAGGGCAGCAACGAAAAAGAAAATTTTGTTTTTTTTCATGAATAGTTTTCCTTTATGGATTGCAGTGAAAAACCTTAAAAGATGTTTGATTTTCTTGATTCATCGGGATACATTGAGAAAAATCCGGGTATTTTTCCAAATTTGCGGGAAATTCTTTCCAATCCGTCTGGATCAGAAAATAAGGGGCGTGGTTCTTTAATAAAGTCTGTCCTTCACTGGACCCATCACCATAGCAAACCCGTTGATAGCAATCGCAGACACTTTCAATGAAATAGGGAGCGGGAGATCTCAACAAAATGGGCAGATCGGCAGCATTTTTGGTTTTCAGTTCCGTCAGCACCTCGTTGAAATTCAGATGATCCCCGAGAAAAAAAGGTTCCGTCAGATTATTGAGTGAGTTGTTTCCGTAGCTGAGAGGCTCTTTGTTCAAATAAACTAGCCGATCGGAAAAGATAGCACTAGAGCCGATCAATATCACTAGAAAACTTATATTTTTTAGGCGAAGATCGGATATGGAATCAGGTATCGAAGCAATCAGAAATGCAAAAATCAGGATGATTACAGGGAGAATTGTCAAAGCATTTCGAGCATAGGGGACGGAGCCTAAAAAAAAGAAAAACAAAATGGGGATGGTTAAGAGACAGGAGCCGATACCGAAAACCATCCTCGACAGAGGCTTATTCTCTCCGGGATTTCGCAAGAATAAGAAAAAACCGATCAGAATACAGGCGAAAAGCAGAGGTTGGCCGACCAATGATGACCGGATTATTTCACCTGTTCCGAGCCGAAATATCTGGACAAACAGATCAAAATTTATAAGGACCTTTCCTCCTGATTCGGGCAGATAAACGCGCTTCATTTGGTCCAAAATCGGATAGTAAAGCATTATTGAAAAAACAGCGCCCCACAGAAAGGAATATAGAATTTTTGCTTCCGGATTCCTTTTTATCTGATAAATAATTCCGTTTTCCCCGGATTTTTTGTATTTTCCGAGATCAATCAGCAACTTAAAAAGAAAATAAAAACCCATTGCGATAATGTAAACTGCGTTCGTGGGCATGATGTATACGAGAAGGGCTGAAACAATGGCAATGCTGGCAAAAGAAATTCGATTCGGAGAAGTTTGGACACTTATTAACAGATAAATCAGAATGCTCATCAGTGTCATGCTTAATCCGTAACCGCGAATTTGAGTGGTCCAAAGAAAGAAAGGGAGGGAAGTACTCAGAAGAATGGACGCAATCACTCCCGCGGATTGATTGATTTTCCGGGCAGATAAGGTCGTAAAGAGAATTGTTATGATCGAAAACAAAATGAGAAGGATTCTGATCTTCCACGGACTTTGTACCGCATCACAAAAAGTCCGAATTTTTATTAATTTCGAATAAAGGGAGATGATCAGGCTGAAGAATACATGGTTATTTGGATAATCATAAAAAGTTGCGGGATAGTACCAATCTTTTGCATAAATGTAGTTTTTTAATGTGAAAAGCTCATCCCCCCACAACGGCTGCGGAAGCAAAAATTTGATTGCAAAATACAAAAAAGGAATAAGTGCCAACAGGAAAAAGAGAAGAAGTTTCCAATCTTTTTCGAGAATCGCAGAACGAAAGTTGAATTTATCTTTGTTTTCCAGTAGCGATAAACCGACCCAAAGCAAACCGAGTAAGGCAGTAAAAGCACCTATGATTCTAACTGTCCGCTTTTCAACAATTCGAGGATATTCCACCCGGTAAGTTCTGCCGTTTTGAGTAGGATCTGAATTATCGGAAGTTGAAAAGCAGATTGTTCCGTTATCCCAAATTACAAATTTCCCTTTCCCTTGTTCTCGGACTAATTCGGTAGTTGCATTTAGATCCCGTGAAATTTTGAGATCGTTCTCATATATCGTTATAGGCAGGTTATAGCCGATCGCTATTTTAGGGTCATTAATATCCGCAATCCAAGCATATCCCGCATCATATTGAATGTTTTTAAAATCTTTTTGGGTGAAAAAAAGGTTTAATTTGCCGACTCGATTTAAAAATGTCAAATAGGAAACAAAAATCATGAAGATAAAGCAATACTCAAGAACTTTTCGGATATTCTTCAAGTTATTGTGAGGGGTTTCCATTGGGGTGATTATAACATTTCAATTTTTTCCGTTCCGTTGATTTTTCCCATAGCATAGAACTTTTGGATCATCCTTTGGAATAATGAGTAAAAAAACCGACCCGGTATCGGCACTGCTTTTATCGAATGATGCTTGTGAATTTATGACACTGAACCTGAATCTTTTATCGGTTAATCACATCTTTATTTGGTAGAATTAGAAATTGATTGCTTGAAAAGGTCCTATTTGCAATTATTCGAAGATCCCTTCGACAAAATTCCATATAAAAAAGGTGATTTTATGGACAATGATGCGATAACAAAAGAAATGCTCGATGATTTTGTGCATGTTGCGGAAGTTGAATTAAGCACCGAAGAGTTTGAGTCAATTTTAGCCAAAATGAATGACCAGCTCGCGGTAATTCACGAACTGACCGCCATTCCGTTAGAAGGCAATTTACCCCCCGTAATTCATGGGAACCCGTTTCCGGAAGAAATCCAGGCTCCGTTGCGAGAGGATGTTTGGATTCCTTTTGAGCATCCGGAAGATATCATCAGCCAAGCACCGAGGACACAAGACGGATATATTGTTTCGCCGGATGTTCCACATCAGACATTGGAGTGAATCATGACTGAATTAACGAGTTTATCGGCTTTGGATCAAGCAAGACTGATCCGAGAGAAAAAAATATCGGCGGAAGAACTTCTGAACGAAACGTTGGCGCAAGTGAAAAAAGTGGATGGTCGTCCGGGCTCATTGGAAGAATATATTGAAAAACCGGAAGATAAAGAAAAAGTGCATGCGTTCATTTTGATCACGGAAGAATCGGCACGCGAAAAAGCCCGAGAAGTGGATCGGAAACTAGCAGCTGGAAAGGAATTGGGACCCTTAGCCGGTGTTCCTTATTCGGCGAAAGACGTCTATTGCACAAAAGGGATTCAAACGACGGCCGCTTCCAGAATTCTGGATGGGTATCATCCTCCTTACACTTCTACAGTTATTCAGCGGTTGGAACGGGCTGATGCGGTGCTATTCGGAAAAGCGAATTTGGATGAATTTACTTTTGGCGGATCTACTGAAACAACTGCATTTAAACCGACTGTGCGCAATCCGTGGGCTTTAGATCATGTTCCGGGAGGGTCGTCAGGCGGTTCCGCGGCGGCGGTTGCCGCAAATGAAGGAGCCATTTCTATGGGCACCGATACCGGTGGATCTATTCGCGAACCGGCGGCATTTACCGGAACCGTGGGATTGAAACCCACTTACGGCCGCGTTTCACGTTACGGTGTGATTCCGTTTGCCTCTTCGATGGATTCGATGGGACCGATCACCCGCACGGTTGCCGATGCCGCAGCCGTATTACGGGAAATCGCCGGATTCGATCCGAATGATAGTGCTTCGGGAAGAGTTCCGGTTGATGATTACCTGGAAGAAATGAAAAAAGGCGTCAAAGGGATGCGAATCGGCGTTTCTCCGGATTATATGAGGATTACTTATTTGGATGAAAACGGCAATTATTCTTCCACGGCGATCGATCCCGAAATCGAATCCTGTGTCAGGAAAGCCCTGCGAATCTATAAAGATTTGGGCGCCGAAATTATCGAAGACGTCCCGATGACCAATACAAAATATTCGGTTCCGGCTTATTTCGTTATAACCCGAATCGAGGCTTATTCAAATTTACAACGATTTGATGGGCTCAAATATGGGCATACCACGAAAAGACCAGTTGAGGATATGTATGATTTGTACTACAAATCTCGAGGGGAAGGCTTCGGGTATCAAGTGAAACTCCGTCTCCTGACGGGGCTATTTGCCAGCCAGGAAAAATTTTATGAAAAGTACTATTTGCGAGCTCAGCGAGCACGAGCCATGTTACGCAACGATTT
>DCTP01000131.1:0-16184 GCA_002329625.1 Leptolinea sp. UBA1437 | reverse complement strand
TCTACGCCGACTCCGGCATTTCAATTCGGTGGGGTCACCGCCACAAATCCGCTTCTAATGCAATTTGCCGATCAGTTCACTTCGCCGATGAATTTTGCCGGTACTCCCGGAATCAGTTTTCCCTGCGGACTCAGTTCCGAAGGTCTACCGATCGGACTCCAAGCTGCCGGATATGATTACTGCGAATCCAAAATACTCCGTGCGGCTTACGCTTTCGAACAGGCGACGTCGGACGAAGATTGGCGGAAAGTCAAACCGGTGGTTTTACGATAAGGGGGAAGAGAATCATGACCGAATATGAAGTAACTATTGGGCTTGAAACCCATATCCAATTAAATACCGTAACCAAAGCTTTTTGCAGCTGCAAAGCTGATTCATGGGGAGAGGAACCCAATACGAATATTTGCCCTGTTTGTACCGGTCAACCCGGCACACTTCCCCGGACCAATAAGGCAATGGTCGAAAAAGCTCTGATGCTGTGTCTGGCAATGAATGCGGATATCAACAGGAAATCTTTCTTTGATCGAAAAAATTACCTTTATGCAGATCTCCCAGCCGGATATCAAGTTACCCAAAATGATATGCCAATCGGTAAAGGTGGATATTTAGACTTTTTCATGGATGACGGGAGGAAAATTCGCGTTCATATCGATAATTTACATATGGAAGAAGATGCCGGAAAAACGAAGAATGAAGGCGATATCCGTCTGATCGATATGAACCGGTGCGGCGTACCGTTGGTTGAGATGGTCACGAAACCGGACTTGCATTCCGCCGACGAGGCAGCGACCTATCTGATGCGTCTGAGACAGTTATTGCGTTGGATCGGTGTTTCCGAAGCGAATATGGAAAAAGCCCATTTACGCTGTGATGCCAATGTCTCGATTCGACCGAAAGGCGCCAAAGAACTCGGGAGAAAATGCGAAATAAAAAATATCAATTCGATCGAAGCTGTACGAGCAGCGATTAATTCCGAGGTTGAACGTCAAACCCGTGAATTGAATGCGGGAAACAAGGTTGAACAATGGACAATCGAATGGGATAACGATGCACAGGAGCTGCGGAAGATGCGTTCCAAAGAAACAGCGGCGGATTATCGTTATTTTCGGGAGCCGAATCTGATGCCTGTTGTCATTACCGAAGAATTCCTGGAAGAAGTGAAAGCAAAAATGCCGGAGCTTCCGATCCAACGGCGTGAACGGTTTATTAATGAATTGGGTTTACCCGAGTATGATGCCTCTATTCTGACCGGAGAACGGGATACATCCGAATTCTTCGAAGCGGCTTGCAAGATTTACGGGAAAGACAATAAGCGTGTTTCGAATTGGATGATGAATGAAGTTCTGCGGGTTGTCAATGAAAAAGGTATCTCGGTTTCCGAGTTGAGAATCACTCCGCAGGATTTGGCGGATATCATTTCGCTGGTTGATTCCAAAAAAATCAATACATCGACCGGTAAATCGTTGGTGGATAAAGTCGAGGAAACCGGCAAATCACCCGCAGAGATTGTTGAAGAATCGGGGCTTGGTCTTGTCAGTGATGACAGCGAAATCCGCAAAGTTTGCGAGCGCATCATATTGGATAATCCAAAGGAAGTGGGTTTGTATAAAGGCGGGAAGGAAACATTGATCGGTTGGTTTGTTGGTCAGGTTATGCGTGAGATGCGCGGGAAAGCGGATCCTGCCTTGACGAAATCGATCCTCGAAGAATTATTGAAGCAATAGCGTTTCTGATTGAAATCAAAATAAAAAAGGAAAAGATTGGTTCTTTTCCTTTTTTTGATGAATCATGGATGTGCTTATTTTATTAAAGGTCTAAGAGAAATTTCACCGGCTTGGAAGAACTTTTCATCTCCGTCGGAATTGATTACGTGCAAGTTGCCCTCTATATCCAATCCGATTACTGTGAAGATTTCGGGGTCTTTTTCGGGGGCTGTTAGGACGACCTCTTTTCCTTTGAATGCCAGATAGCTTTCCCATTTTGTGATGAATTTGGAGGTTCCAAGAATTGGACGTAAACGGTGGAATTCAAGCAAAATGTTATGGATATGCGGTAAAACTTCCAAGCAATCGCAGCCTGCCGACTCCAAAGAACTGGCAGGGTAACGAAGGCTGTCATCCGTGGGAACAGATTCATTTTTCAGATTTAATCCGATCCCGATAACCATGCCTCTCAATTCATCTTTATCCCATACAGTCTCGCACAGAATACCGCAAACCTTTTTCTGATCCAGCAGGATGTCATTCGGCCATTTGATGAATGGATTCAGACCATAGTTATTTTTCAGTGATTCTGCAACTGCCAATCCCGCCAACGGTGAAAACAAAGGGATGTGTTTTTGTTCTTCAATGCTCGGTCGCAAAATCAGGCTCATCGCAAGGCTGCTGCCCGGGGTTGTCAGCCATTTTCTTGCCATCCGACCGCGACCGGCAGTTTGTTCATTTGCGACTACCAAACTGAAATCTTCCGCACCTTTTTCTGCCCATTCCAATGCATAGCGATTGGTAGAATCGACGATTTCAAAATATTTGATTCCTCCCATCGGCAAATCGGAGAGAAAGGATTCTAGTTCCAAAGTATCCATGTTTCGGTTGAAAGTTCCCTTTTAAATAATGACTGCCATACGAAACGCATGGCAGTTTCATTTTCTCTTTCAGAAAGCCCTATTTTTTGGGGGCTTCCATTCCTTTATGTAAATCAGTACGACCGATTCGATAAATCTTTGTACCGCAAACTGGGCAAGTACCGAAAACAACTGCGCTGCCTCGTTTATTGAAACCGGCGGTAGGCTTCTGAATGGTACGCTTGGCCTTGCATTTTACACAATATCCTTCGATGTCCATTATTACCTCCATAATAATTTTTTTTAGAATTAGAACGGAATAAAATACGCTTCAACCTATTCCGCTTGACTAATTCAAAAGTATATCAATAGTTTAGGAAATTGGGGATATTTGTCAAGCCAAAATGGCGTATTGGTGACGTGTTTTTTGCGTAAAAATTTCCTTTTTTGGGAAATTTCAAAGAAATAAATTGTTGAGAGCTTTTTATTAAATTATGCCGGAGAATTCGATTTGGTTATTTTTACGAGGAAATGAGCCAAAAAAAAGCATAATTCGAGTCGGATTATTTTTGATTCCCATCAAAAAAAAGAGAATTCGTTTTAGGAATGGCTTGTGAATGTTACGAATGTCATAAATTTGGTATTACTGTCATAAATTTGAAAAATTAGTCGCTAAAAAGGGATTTTAACGTGTCGAGATCGAATTTCCGAAAATCTTCCACTACATAATCAGCTTCTCTAAACTTGTCAGGCGGGTTGGTGGTTGTGACGGCGACGGAGCGCATCCCCGCATTTTTAGCGGCTGTAATACCGGCGACTGAATCTTCAATCACAACACAATGAGAAGGTTGTGCGCGGATGGATGCTGCTGCAACTTGGAAAACGTCCGGAGCTGGCTTGGATGGCAGTAAATTTCCCGAGATAATATTGTCGAAATAGGAAATAAATCCCAGAACATCCAATTCGGTAAAAATCATCTCGACCGTGCTGGATGAAGCGATAGCCATTCGGATGTTATTGGCGTGCAACTCCTCCAAGAATGAGCCGACACCCGGAATGGGAAAGACGGTTCCCTGTTTGGCGAATTCAACAGAATATCTGAAATAGCGTTCGTTTAATTCCCAGATTTGTGCATCGGAAAGCTGTCCTTGATACATTCTTTCCAAAATACTGGGAAAAGTCGCGCCGAAATACTGTGATTTATATTCTTCGGGGGTTATTTTGATCGTTGGCTTCTGTTCACTCAAAATTCGTTCCAATGCCATATAAAAACATTGGAACGAATCTGAAATTGTTCCGTCTAAATCCCAGAGAACGGCAAAATCCATCAGTTGTCTTCCTGATCCTTATCCCTTTCACGTAAATGGGGGAATAAAATAACTTCGCGAATTGTGCTTTGGTTGGTCAGCAGCATCGTCAAACGATCAATTCCCATTCCGAAACCGCCGCAGGGAGGCATGCCGTATCGCATCGCACGTAAATAATCCTCATCAATCGGATTTCGTTCCTCGTCATCTTCCGCATAAGTTCTTCCCATTTCCAGAAAACGAGCTTCCTGATCGATCGGATCATTCAGTTCCGTAAAAGCGTTACAAAGTTCCATTCCGGCAATAAATCCTTCAAATCTCTCGGTGATGAGCGGATTTTCCGGTTTTCTTTTTGCCAAAGGGGATACTTCCCACGGATAATCATATAGAAAAGTAGGTTGCAGGAAAGTAGGCTCCAAAAAATCGCTTACCAGTTGATTGATCAATTTTCCGCGTTGCAACCCCGGCTTGGTCTGAATACCCTTTTCATTCATTGCAGCAGCCAAAGATTCGGTTGTCGGATATTTTTCGAAATCGATTCCGGTCTTTTCCAAAATCCCTTCACGCATATTTACCCGATTCCAGGGTTTTGCCAAATCAAATTCAACATCGCCGTATTTCAATTTGGTCGTTCCCAGTGCTTTTTCTGCGGCATAACGGATCATCTGTTCCGTGAAATCCATAACTTTCAGATAATCAAAATAGGCGCAATAGAATTCGAGCTGTGTAAATTCCGGATTGTGTTTATAAGAGACGCCCTCGTTGCGAAAATCACGGCCGATCTCGTAGACGCGATCCAGTCCGCCGACCAACAACCTTTTCAGATATAACTCAAACGATATACGCAAATAAAGATCCTGATGAAGCTGATTATGGTGAGTGATGAAAGGTCTGGCGGCAGCTCCTCCATAGATCGGTTGCAATACAGGGGTTTCAACTTCCAAAAAATCGTGACTATCTAAGAATTCTCGCAACGCCGAAACAATCTTTGAACGCGTTCGGAAGATATTTCGGACTTCTGGGTTCACCACCAAATCGGCATATCGTTGGCGATATCGAATTTCCGGATCACTCAACCCGGTATGCTTGACGGTCACCCCGTCGACTACCTCTTCTTTTGCTGCGGGAAGCGGCGAAATGGCTTTAGCGAGCATCCGAATGGAAGTTGTCTGAAGTGATATTTCACCCGATCGCGTCCTGATAACGGTCCCGTGGGCTTCGACGAAATCACCGATATCGAAATAATCTTTAAAAAACTGAAGCTGATCACCCAGTTCATTAACTCTCAAAAAGAGCTGAATCCTTCCCGTTCCGTCTTCGATATGAGTAAACGCCAATTTCCCCATAATCCGCAAGGAACGCATTCGACCGGCGATCGTTACTTCGATCGGTTGATCGGATCCTGTCGCTTCCACTTTTTCAAACGCTTCACATGCTTCTTTAATTGTTGAACTGATATATGAACGAGTTGGATAGGCTGGGATGCCTAATTCTTTCAGTTTTTGAATTTTTTGTACTCTGACTTTTTCTAATTCATTAAAATCCATGATTCCCTTTATTTCAAAATGAGATTTGCCGAAGTTTATTCGATATCGATAATCTTTACATTATAAGAACCGACGGGAGCGGAGACCTGGACGATATCCCCTTTATGGTGTCCCAACACCGCTTTCCCGATCGGGGATTCGTTTGAGATTTTATTTTCTTTGGGGTCCGCTTCCGGTGCTCCGACAATCGTATAAGTTTCGATTTCGTCGCTACCCTCTTCTTGAATTTTGATCTTCGAACCGATATCTGCGATGCCGATTTTTTCCGGGCTGTCGACTATCTTGGCCACCGCGATCAAATATTCCAAATCACTGATTCTGCCCTCTATGAATGATTGTTCATTCTTTGCGGCTTCGTACTCTGCATTTTCCAAAAGATCATCTCCGCCACCATCGATAGCGTTACGAAGTCTTTCTGAGACTTCAGCTCTTTTTACGTTTCGCAGATAATTCAATTCCGCGACCAGTTTATCATAGCCTTCGCGAGTTAGCATTGTGTTTGTCATAATGACCTCGATCTAAAAGAATATAAAAATTTAAAATTTAACAAAAATACCCTCCTCGAGTGAGGAGAGCAATTTCCGGCCGAGTGAGCGTACTGGGGCTCGAACCCAGAACAAATGGCTTAAAAGGCCACTGCTCTACCATTGAGCTATACGCCCTTGACTGTAACTCGTACATTTTATCATGCCGATT
Organism: Leptolinea sp. UBA1437; assembly: GCA_002329625.1. GTDB lineage: Bacteria > Chloroflexota > Anaerolineae > Anaerolineales > Anaerolineaceae > Flexilinea. The sequence goes on along the minus strand of DCTP01000131.1, from coordinate 10,071 downwards.
ATCTTGTGTCAATAAGCCGGTGAAAATAAGTATCATTTCGAATAACGATTTGTTTAAAATGCATCCTTCTATATTCAAAAGATTAATATAACTTTAATATTATAACCTCTTGACAAGCCTGTTCAAAAAACTATAATAAAGGCTGTGAATTATTGGAAAACAGCACTTTGTAGCTAGTAGGGGGAAAAAAGCTCAAGTCATTCCTGCCTTCTGGAAAAAGAAAAGAAGGCAAAAATTTTCATAATAAAACCTCTGATCTTTCAGAGGTTTTTTACTTAATAAATTGACCCGATGAATTAAAAGAGTCCCAATTCATTTCCGAAGTTATAAAGTAATTTCAATGCGTAGTAATTCCGATAGTCCCAGGCGCTGACAGATAAATAAATGGGTTTCTCTTTGGAAAGCCCATGGTTTTCCAAGCTTTGCGCCGCAAGCCAGAAGTTGAAAAAAGGCACATCAAAATCTCTAGCCACTTGAGCGGTAATCCGGTTGATACTGTTGTCTCCTTCCACGTTATCCGCCTTGCTAGATAAAATGGGCAGAATTCCATGGTCGATCAACACCTGTACGATTTCAGCCAGATAATCATAGTAAGCATCCGTGCTGACTCCGCTAACCCAATTCGTGCCGAGATTAACAAACATCATCGAAGGATTATGGATTCGAATTTCGCATTCCAGTGCATTTTCATCTTTATGACAAGCTTTGGGGTCAGCCCAGGTGGTGGTTAAAACCGATCCGACATTCATCCCATCATGGACAGCATAGCTTTCCATTAGGAAAGATCCCTTATAATAATCGATAGCTGCTTGAAGATAAAGATCTTCTTCCGCTAAAATCCCTTCATATCCCATATCATATATTCCCAGAAAAACGTTTGGACGCGACTGGCAATCTCCGATTTTCGAAAATACTTTGGGATTGGTCTTCAGATCATTCACGCCATGCCAAAAAATCTTTTTCGCATTTTCGGATAATGTCGGAAGTATTGGCCAATTTGCCCATTCATCCGCGGAAGGTCGCACGTCCGGTGTTGCCGTTGCGGTTGGCAAAATCTCGACGGTCGGGGTCGGTGTCTCCGTATCAGGCGGGGTCGGGGTGAAGGTCGGAAGCGGAGTATCAGTCGGAATACTTGCGATGGTTTGGGTCTGCGCTGCTTGCATTGTGCTCTGAATTTCGGTGGAAATAACAGCGATTTCGGTTGCCAACTTTTGATCTCGTTTTTCTTTCAGATTGCAGCCGGAAATCAATAAAATAAGGCAGAAAAAAAGAAAAGACGATTGAAACAAATATTTTGCTTTATTTTTCATACCTTAAGTATTTTACAATGAAAATTAAAAAAACAAAGAAAAGGCGGTTGATGCTTCTGCGACAGATTGTGAATAAATCTTAATAAAGAATCTCTTAAGTAAGGTTGATCATCGATTCCGACTTGTTAAAGAGAAGATAGATGATCCAATGTGATTTTTCGCTTTTCTTCGGTCTAACGTACCCGTTTGAAGTTGATCAGTATCAAACTGCGCTCGCAACTGTTGCTCGGTTTAAAATAAACTTTTTCCGAAACCGGCACATGGGATTCATTCAATAATTGAATCCAAAGAGGCTGCGGAATTTCTATAACCGGTCGGGCTATGGTAATTTCATAACCGGATTCCCCATAGATAGGGAAAAGACCGGTTAGAGTTTCTCGGATTTCGCCGTCCGGGAAGTTCCCGACTTGGACATATAATCCGATGATGGGGTCCCCTCTGGCATCATTCACCAATCCAGCAACCCCCATCCAAGAGCATTCGGCATTGGGATAGATGATTTCCGCGTTCGTCGCACCGGGTTGACCTTGAATTTCAAACCACATATCAGGGGTCGCAGCGGGTGTAGACGAAGCGCTGATCGAAGTCTCGGCGATTTTTAGATTGGCAATTTCCGTTTCCGCGGCATTTAATAGCAGAAGAGGCGTGCTGGTAGGGAGCTGATTTCCGCCGGATGGCGTTCGAGTTCTTAATCTCGGCGTCGGAGTTTGAGTCGGAGTAAGAGAAACGGTCGGAGTCATCGTGTTTGTCTGTGTGATGGTCGGAGTCGGAAGGGTCGGAGTAAACGTGTCGGTTTGAGTCGGTGTAATCGAAGAAAAAAGAACATCAAAAGTCTGTTCATACCAACTGGTTTCAATGCTCGGTGTTGCGATGGGCTTTTTTTTATTTTTTTGTGTGAGAACCCAAACAAAGAAAACGGCGGTAATGATCGAAAGGATAAATATCATCAGAAGCAGGCGAGACAGACAAGATTCTCTCCGTTTTTTCTTCCTTTTTCTGTCTATCCGGTCAAGGAGATCCGGATCGTATCGTGTTGTCGGCATTTTAAGAATCTTTATTTATTCAGCATGATGATTTCCGCGGAAGATTTTTGTTCCTTGACCCAATCCGATAGGATCTTGTGTTCGAGAATTTGGCGGGACTGAGGTGTCAGTGCATGATCGGTTGATCTTTCCGCGGCATACAAAATGTGAAATCCAATATCCGTCTCGATGATATCGCTGTAGCTCCCTGGTTGCAGGGCAAAAAGCGCCTCTTCCAACTGCGGATAAACCAAAATGCCTCGCGCAACCCAATCCAAATCCCCACCAGTAATGGGATCGTTGGTTTTGGCAAGATCGATAAAATTCAGCCCCAAATCCAGTTTTGTTTTGATGGTGTTGGCTTCGGCATGGGTAGCGGTAAAGATCTGATAGGCATGAATTTGTTCGATTCCCATTAATTTTTCCGAAAAGAGTTTTTCTCGAATTTTGGCGGCAGAAATTTCACGGGTTAATGCCCGCCGAAAGCCGCTTTCGCTATAATGGTTTTCGGATAACCATTGTCGAAAAGCATCCGATCCTCCCGTCTTTTCAATGAGAGATTGAATTCGGGTATCCAATTCTTGATCCGAAATGATGATTCCCTCTTTTACCGCGGCAGCCTGGAATAACGTTTCATCGATTAAGGTGTCCAACGCTTCTTGTTCCAAAGTTTCTTCGGAAGGTTGCGCCGATTGTGTATCTGAATATGCCTGGCGAAGGTTGGCAACGGTCATATCAAAATCTTCCTGCCAAATGTAAATACCGTTCACGATTGCCACTGCCGGCGGCGGTGTTGGTGTGAGGGTCGGTAATGGGGTCGGAGTAATCGTGGCGGTCAATGTCGCTGTCGGCGTGGCTGTAGGCGGATGGATTATTGAGTTGATTGTGCCGCACGAACCGATCGAGACCAGCAGGGCAAAAATAAATAAAATTCGAAATATGGTCTTCATCAGGAAATGATTATACTAAGTGTTTGAAATATGGAGGATAAAAAGAAAATAATCCGGATTGATTCGATGTATTTTTCCAGAAGTCGGAAGATTGAAATACAATATTATTAATCGTTATTGATAACGTTGGATAAAGCGTTTAATCCCGAAGGAGGTTGAAAAATGCAATATAGAAAATTTGGCAAAACAGGTGAAACCGTTTCGATACTGGGGTTTGGTTGTATGCGCTTGCCTGTAATGGATGGAAAGCCCGAAAAGATTGATAGTACCAAAACCGATGAGATGTTGAATTATGCTTACGATCATGGCGTAAATTATTTTGATACTGCCTATACCTATCATCGTCCGATGGATCCAGCAGTTAAAAAGGGTTTTAGCGAAGATGTGCTTGGTGATTGTTTCCGAGGATCAAAGCGTGAAAAAATATTCTTTGCCACCAAATTACCGACCTTTAATATTTATAAAAAAGAAGAATTTGAAGAAACGCTGAATGGCTCTTTGCGTTCCTTGAAAACAGATCGAATCGATTTTTACCTGGCTCATAGTTTGACGAAACCGACGTGGGATCGCATGGTTAAGCTGGGAATGTTGGAATTTTTACAAAAAGCGAAGGAATCCGGAAAAGTCCGCCATCTCGGTTTCTCGTTCCATGATGATTTATCTGTATTTAAAGAAATTATCAATGCTTTTAATTGGGAATTTGCTCAAATTCAATATAATTATTTAGACGTTGAAAGACAAGCCGGGACCGAAGGGTTACATTATGCATCCTCCAAGGGGTTGGGTATGACGATTATGGAACCTTTACGGGGTGGAAAGTTGATAAACATTCCTTCGAAAGAAATCAATGACCTTTGGAAGGAATCCGAGCATCCGGATTGGACGCCGGCACAGCGAGGTTTGTATTTTGTATGGAATGATCCGGCAGTCTCGGTGGTTTTGAGCGGAATGGGAGCGTTGGAGCAGGTTAAAGAAAACATCGCCGCCGCGGAAAACGCCGCTCCGGGTATTTTGTCCGAAAAAGAGCTGGCTCTTTATTCTCGGGTTCGGGACATGTATTGGAAACGGATTATCGCACCTTGTACAGGTTGTGAATATTGTATGCCCTGCCCTCAGGGAGTCAACATTCCGGAAAATCTCAATGTTCTTAATGAACTTTACATGTTTGATAACTTTGCGGAAAGCAAGCGTGCTTATGAATTTTTACCGAAGGAATCCCGAGCTGAACAGTGCATTAATTGCGGAACATGCCTGCCAAAGTGTCCTCAAAAAATTCAAATTCCGGATCATATGAGCGAATTGACGAATCGCATGGCTTGAAATTAATAAAAAAATGTCCCTTCTCATGATTTAGAAGGGACGTTTTTATTTCCGAAAGGAAAAATAATTTACCGCAAATTGCTCAATTGCTTATTAAGGTTTATGGCTGTATCCCGATATTTTGCGAGTTTTTCACGCTCTTTCTCGACGACAGCAGCCGGTGCTTTCTCGGAAAAGGCAGAATTTAATAATTTTTCCAGCCGATCGATCTGTTCATTGGTCTCAGTTAACTCTTTTTGCAGGCGATCCCGTTCGGCAGCCAAATCGATTTCTTCTTCGATTTGTAGAAAGATTCCGATACCGGAAGCTGCAGTTGAGATTCGATCCGCAGGCGGCGTATCCAAATGCGGAAGGATTTCCAGCTTTTCGGGATCGAGATGTGCTAATGTCGCGATCACATCTCGCTGAGATTCAAAAACAGCTGTCTTTTCACCCGTAACGATCGTTGCCGGAATCAATGTTCCCGGCTTTATATTTTTCTCTGTACGGATATTGCGAACAGCCCGTATTACATCTTGGATCATCAGCATATCTTTGACAGCAACTTGATCTGAGTCGGAGGTTAATTCGGCTTCAGGCCATTTAGCGATAATCAACGCTTCCTCCCAGCCGGATGCCGGTGCAAAAGCTTCCGATTGATCGATTGCCGCTGTTTTCAAATGTCCCCATAATGCTTCGGTTACGTACGGCGTAAACGGCTGCAGCAATCTCAGACAGGTATCCAAAATCCGTACCAGTAAACGGCTGGTATTAAAAGCTATATTTCCCCCGCGACTTAATTGGATTTTGGCAATTTCCAAATACCAGTCCGCATATTCGCTCCAGAAGAAATCATAAATCTGCCGACCGGCTTCTCCGTATTGATGGCTGTCAAACAAGCGTTCAACGTCAGTAATCAGATTTTGTAAACGCGCCCAAATCCAACGATCTGCCAAAGTCGGCTGGATCGGGCTGCCGTCGTCCGCTCGACTCGGCGCTTTATCGAGCGCTCCGATCACAAATCTGCCGGCGTTCCAGAGCTTGTTGGCAAAATTTCGATTCGCTTCCACCTTCTTGACGCTCAGGTTTGTATCATTCCCGGCGGTCGATCCCACCAGTAAGGTGAAACGTAACGCATCCGTCCCGAATTGGTCCATAACGGTCAAAGGATCAACGACGTTCCCCTTTGTTTTGCTCATTTTCATTCCATGTTCATCTCGAACCAATCCGTGTAGATAGACCTGACTGAAAGGAATTTTTCCAGTGAAATAGAGACCGCTCATGATCATTCGAGCAACCCAGAAAAACAGAATGTCATAACCAGTCTCCATCATAGTAGTCGGATAGAGNNGGATAAAAATATTTAAAATCAGGCGTCTCTTCCGGCCAGCCGAGGGTTGAAAATGGCCATAGCCAGGAAGAAAACCAGGTGTCCAATACATCCGGATCCTGTTCGATATTCTTACTGCCGCATTTTGGACAAACTTCCAAATCCGTCCGCGAAGCAGAAACTTCTCCACAGTCCTGGCAATACCAAACCGGGATACGATGCCCCCACCACAGTTGGCGGCTGACGCACCAATCCTGAATATTTTCCAACCAGTTGTAATAAACTTTGGTAAATCGATCCGGAATGATTGTGATACTGCCGTTGCGAACGGCTTCAAGCGCCGGTTCCGCGAGCGGTTTCATCTTGAGAAACCATTGAGTCGAAATCATCGGTTCGATGATTTCGCCGGATCGTTGAGAACGCGGAATATTCATCATATACGGTTCTTCTTTGATGACCAACCCGGCTTCTTTCATATCCGCCCAAATCTTTTTTCGGCATTCAAAGCGGTCCATTCCGGTGTATGGGGCGCCCGCTTCGTTAATCTTGGCATCCTTGGTCAAAATATTAATCATTTCCAGGTGATGAGTTTCACCGATTTTATAGTCGTTGGGATCATGTGCGGGAGTGATTTTCACAACGCCCGTACCGAATTCACGATCGACATATTCATCCGCAATAATCGGGATTTCTCGCCCGACTATGGGAACAAGCGCTGTTTTGCCGATATATTTTTGATACCGTTCATCTTCCGGATGAACGGCGACAGCGGTATCGCCGAGGATTGTTTCCGGACGGGTCGTTGCCACCGGCAAATAATCTCCGCTTCCGTCCGCCAACATGTATTTGAAATAATAGAGTGTCCCGGGTTCTTCGGAATATTCGACTTCCAGATCGGAAACGGCGGTTTGAAGCTTCGGAGACCAATTCACGATTCTCGGTCCACGATACATCAATCCGTCTTCGTAAAAACGAACAAAGACTTCGCGTACAGCCTTCGAAAGGCCTTCATCCAAGGTAAATCGTTCACGGTCCCAATCACAGGAGGCACCGAGACGACGTATCTGGGCTACGATTCGATCATGATATTTCTCTTTCCACTCCCATACTTTTTCGATAAATTTTTCTCGTCCCAGATCTTCCCGATTAATTCCCTGCGCATTTAAAGCCCGTTCCACAACCATTTGGGTCGCGATGCCGGCATGGTCGGTTCCCGGGACCCACAGGGTGGGCATCCCTTTCATTCGATGATAGCGAATCATCAAATCTTCCATAGAAACAAACATGGCATGCCCAAGGTGCAGTTCACCCGTCACATTCGGAGGAGGAATGGATATGACATAAGGAGTATGGTCGGGGTTAAAATCCGGTTTATTGGGATCGTTCCATGGCTTAAAATATCCTTGTTCTTCCCACCATCGATATAACTTTTCTTCATTCGCTGCAAAATCATATGTTTTCGGCAGTTCATGTCGGTTTATATTTGTTCCATCCATTTTTCCTCCTATTCAGAAAAAACACTTTCGTCCGAAAGAGGACGAAAGTGTTAAATTTCCGCGGTACCACCTCAATTCACATCGTTTTTTGGAAACGGTGTGCTCTCTTGTCTGAGATTGATAACGGTTCTCCGCCGTGCTGTTCTACTGACTATGAATCGGATAGCGTTCTTCAGCAAATCTTATCGGATGACAGTTGTCGTATATTTCCCTCGGGATTCTCAGCTGCAGCCCTTCTCTGTCAGGGTATTTCGACAATTTAATCCGACATCTCTTACGATATGTTGAGGCAAATTATACAGAAAGTACGACTTACCGTCAACCGGAGATTGATTAAAGGTGATACTTATTTGGTCGACGTTTTCTTCGGTGGGTGAATATCGGCGGATAGGGGATAAAAGCAAAATAACGGAATGGTTATCCTCAATCAGGAATCCGAATGGGATGAATTACCTTTGTCTTGATCTTCCGATTTATCCTCATGGCTAACAGGTTCTTCCGAATCCGAAGAAGAGGGTAATTTCTCGATTTCGGATGAATGATCGATTGATCCGGATTGGGCAGAGTCGCTGGGAGTCTCTACTTCCTTCGGCGTTTCATTTGTTTGTGTCGGAGTTTGTCCATTCGGATGGTCGGCATTGATCGGGTAACCGAACTGAGTGGTGGGTCGTGAGAAAAGGGAATTTCGCTTGAAAACGGAATTCGAAAGAATTCGTTGGGCTTCTTTGAAAAGATCAACGGCATCGGTATCCGGAATTGCTTTATTTTCGTTGCTGTTCCACCAAAAGATATACCCTGCAACGAGGACAAAAATAAGCGGAATAATCCAAATCATGCGAACTCCTTTTGTTGTTCTAATTTATTCAACATCCGAATAATTTCGGCTGAAAATTGTCTGTAACGCCATGGAAGATCGACCATAATCGATTGAAGTTGTGCTTCGTTTTGCGGATTTTTACAAATAATTTCTTCCATGATATCACGAGGAAGAATTACATCGGACGGAACATCATATTTGATCCCGGTTTCTTTTCGCCAGTTTCTCAGGTGCTCACGCCTTTGTAATGTTGAATCGCACGGGATTTTTGTCTTTGGCGGGCGGGGAATACAACGGGGTTCACGATCGGTGGTTTTGAAGATTTTCATTAAATTTTTCCCTTCTTTTTCGATCAGGGATTTCCGCATTCCTTTGATATTTGCCAATTCTTCCTCCGATTGTGGAGGATTCAAGCAAAGTTCCAGCATGACATGATTTTGCATTACTTTGAAAACGGGGATATTCATGTTTTTGGCGACCCGTTCGCGCCATTCGCAGACAGCCTGCAACATGCCGATTTGTTGCACGGTTAGCTGATGATTGTTTCCGACGATCTTCCACCAGTTTGTTGTCTCCGGGGCATATTGTCCGGACGGAGTTTTACAAACCCGATCAAAATCTTCCTGCGCCAGTTCCGTCAGATTCCGTTCAGATAGTTCTTGCTCTAATTTGTCTTTCAGTTCAATTAAATAATCCGTATCATGAATCGCATATTTCAGCATATCTTCGGGAATGGGACGAATTCCCCAATTTGCTTTTTGGTACTTTTTTTCCAAACGGATTCCGAGTTCGGATTCCAGCATCGCAGCAAGACCGACTTCTTTTCGCCCCAGAATCCTCGCCGCGATCATTGTGTCAAAGATATGATTAAATTCGAAGCCGAAGTCACGTTTCAAACACATGATGTCGTATTCGGATGCATGAAAAATTTTCAAGATTGACTTCGAAGAAAAAATCGGAGCGATCGAACTTAAGTCTTTTAATGCCAAAGTATCTAAAATTGCATGATTTTCTTCACTGGAAGCCTGTAATAAGCAAACTTGCTCGTAATATACGTAAAGGCTGTTTGATTCGGTGTCGACTGCCACTTCGGAACATTTTTCCAACCATGCAGCGACCTTTGCCAAAGTTTTCGGTGTATCCGCAAGCGTGACATTCATTGTGTCTATGGTTATATTCATGCCCAAATTATAATGCAGTACCGGCTATGTCAAACCTTGCCCGACTCAGTGGGTGAGCTTGCCGCGAATTTTCTTCCGAAAGGGAGAATTTAATAATCAGCAAAAAAAGCAGGATAAAGATATTGTTTTCCCAAGTCATGACGTATAATTTAATCAGAGCTTAAAATTGGAAAAAACTCGAATCAAAAAACTTTTTATTTTTTTCAATCCTGCAGCCGGTCATGAAAAAAAGATCGATCTGTTTGAAAACAGAATTCGAGAATGGGGCAAGAATAACGGCTGGCGGATTGATATTCACCGAACTCATAAAAATGAAAATTTGAAAAAAGTATTGCGCCAACACAAGAAAGACGGAATCGACGTCATCGGAGTCGCAGGAGGAGATGGGACGGTTTCCGAAGTGATTTCAGCGATGGTCGGGATCGACCTTCCGTTGTTGATCATACCATCCGGAACGGGAAACATTTTCGCCAGAAATTTTTATATCCCTTTTAATTTGGAAAAATGCCTCGGTTTGCTGAATGAAGACAGTGAAGTCGGTTTTGTTGATCTGATGCTTGTCAATGGCTCTTATCGAATGCTTAATGCCGGTGCGGGTTTCAATGCCCGATTAATGATTTCGACAACCCGGGAAGAAAAACAAAAACTGGGATTTTTAGCATATAT
>DCTP01000046.1 GCA_002329625.1 Leptolinea sp. UBA1437 | reverse complement strand
AACCGCTCGATATCGCGTTGCAATTGTCCTTTGAAATCATTTTCGATTTCATCCAATTTTTCTTTTACCGTTTTTTGAACAAGCGAAATATGCTGGTTGGAAATCGTTTCGCCAGCAGAAGCGATAGCGGTACCGGTGGATGAAAAGACCAAATCCGAGTTGATAACCTGACCGATTTTCTCCTGTAATTCCGCTTCCAAGCGCTGGCCTTCTTTCATCACCGGATCCAGCTTTTGAGCAATCATCTCGTCCGTTTTTGCCAACAAAGCATCCCGTTGTTCCTGAATTTGGGCGAGCATCTTATCGCGATTCGCTTTTACACCGAGAATTTTCTGATTGACTTCTTGAGCGACTTCCTTCTCCGATACACTGATTTCATCCTCAAGCCGATTCAATGCCTTCTGCCGGGCATCTTCGTCGACATAAGTGACGATATATTGCGCAAAATAAAGAACACGATCCAGATTTCTTCTTGAAATGTCCAAAAGTAATCCCAAGTATGAAGGAATTCTCCGGGTATACCAGATGTGAGCGATCGGGGTAGCCAACTCGATATGACCGAGCCGTTCCCGCCGAACAGAAGAACGAGTTACTTCAACGCCGCATTTATCACAGATAATTCCTTTATAACGTGGATTTTTATATTTCCCACAATAGCATTGCCAGTCACGCGTCGGGCCAAAAATAGCTTCACAAAACAATCCGTCCTTTTCCGGTCGAAGACGTCGATAGTTTATTGTTTCGGGCTTTAAAACTTCACCGTAAGACCATGACCGAATTGTTTCAGGTGAAGCGAGACTGATTCCTAATGCAACCAAACCTTTAGTTTCCACGAATTTTCCTCCAGAGAGTTTGAGTGTTTCCCATTCATTAAGCATTCAATGCATAGCTTCTTTTTCTCTATGCATAAAAGGAGTTATTAAAAGCTCATTCGGCTTTAAATGCATTAAAGCCGATTTATCATTATAACACAACAGAAAGATTCCTCCGCTATATTTAAGCGGCTTTTCGAAAAATGTGACAAGAATGTTCTCAATAATATGGGATATCCAGGGTGAAAGTCGAACCTTTTCCTAATTTACTTTCCAGATTAAATCTCCCACGGTGTAATTTTACTACATATTTTACGAAATCCAATCCGTGAACCGCCTGGGTATCTTGTGCGGGTGATCTATCCGGTGTATCACTGAGAATTTTTTCAACATCCAAGGGAGAAATGCCGATTCCGAAATCCTGAATTCGCAGAATCCATGAATCCACTTGATAGGTCAAATCCACTTGGATCGATTTGCTGTCGGGTTTGGAATAACGAATCGCATTGGATAATAAATTAAAGATTGAAAGGGAAAGCAACCAGGGATCTCCGATAACTTTTCCACTTTGCGTCTGGCTGTTATTTACTTTTTCAGAGTCGAAATTGATATCAAGGTTTTTCTTTTTGGCCACAGATATTAAATCAAAAACAACATCTTTTACCAAGTCACCGATGTTGATAATTTCAAAAGATCCTTCGCGTGAATTTAAAAAGTTTTTATAATGCTTTTGTTCATACCGAATTAATGTATTGAGGCGTTTTAACTGCGCTTCCGCTTTTTCCTTATAGTTAAATTGTATCAACGACATATTTCCGGCTTTATCAAGCAATTCCAAGTTCCCGCCGGCTTTCTCGACCAGTAATGAGAAATATTCCAGTTCGTTCGCATCAAAACTTACCGGAACAGAATTCTCCGTGGCCGAAACGAATTGAAAGATTTTACCCGTTTTCCCGCCGGGAAAGTTGACATCGCGAATGCGACAATGGTACAACTCTACCAGTTCCATGAAGGATGAATCGACCGAAATGTTCTTCCGAATCATTTGAAGAACATTTTCTTTTGAACTCATTGCTTCAAATGACGGATTGGAAAAACTGACTTGATCCGGATAGATAACGATCAAAGCAGGCGTTTTTTGTTGATCCAAAAAATCCGCATAGCGTTTGGCGATCGCTTCCACGCCAAAGTCATTCTTCTGAGTATTTCCGATGACTTCGATTACCCAATCATTGAAATATGCAAAAGTTTCGATTAAGGTATCATCGAAAGAAGCTTCGGGGAAACATCCCCAAAAACAACCACAGTAACCGAAATCCGTTCGAATCGGCAAAATAATCGCGCCCGAATCTTCCATCTCCAATCCGGCTAACAGCCGCGACTGATTGATCGAGGGAATGACAATGCGGGATTGGTTTTTCATGATTTGATAGAATTGGACATCCGCTTCCTGAAGAGAAGTACTGTTATGCCCGCGAAACCAGGTTTTCAGCTCTTCATTCTCCATTTGGCCGGCATTTTCATTTAATATTAAACGGATGGTGGCCGGCTTCAGGATTTGAACGGTCAAAAGAATAGTTTTGATTTTATGATCTGTTTTCTGGTCCAAATTCCGTTTCCAGTCTTCTAGATATCTATTTTAAATATTCTATTGATCAATCAATGACATTATCTTATCGGCAACCTGGTTCTGCGTCAACGAATCGGTGTCGATGAGAATCGCATCTTCAGCCGGTTTAAGCGGTGCGACGTTACGGTTAGAATCGATTTGATCTCGCTGTTTAATATTATACAGAATTTCATCGTAATCCGACGGGATACCATTCTTGAGATTTTCCAGGTAGCGCCGTTCCGCCCGCTTTTCAGCGGATGCAAGCAGAAAAATCTTCAGCGGTGCTTCGGGTAAAACAACGGTTCCGATATCCCGCCCGGCTATAACGATTTTGCCTTGAAGAGCAATTTTCCTCTGTTGAGCGGTCAATAATTTTCTGACGGCGGGAATGGCGGCAATCAGTGAAACATTTGCATCGACTTGAGGTAAATGAAGAAGATCGGTTATTGTCTTTCCATCCAGCAAAACATCCGTTTCACCTGTCTGCGAGTTATTTTGCAACCCAATGTCCGCCCGTGAAATGATGTCTGCTAATTTCCCTTCGTCATCGAGTGGACATTGTTGTTCCAGAACCGCATAAGTTGCCACTCGATACATCAAACCGGTGTCAAAAAAAAGGTAATTCAAATTCTCGGCAATTTTCTTCCCGACTGTTGATTTTCCGGAAGCAGCCGGTCCGTCAATAGCAATTTGGAGAGGCTTTCTCATTAAAGCAGTTGTCTCTTTTCATTCAAGATTTGTCTTTGTCAAAAAACGGCTTTGTTGCCATATAACAAGTTTTTGGCTGGAAATTACAGGCTTCCGATAAATGATCCAGGAAAGCCAATCATTTGTTCGATACATTTCCCAATGATCGGTAGTTTTCCAATCGGAAACCAACCCGACATATGAAGCCCACAGAGGTTCATACTCAGATCCTTCGGTAATCACAAAAGATGGAGAATTTGTACGGATAGCCAGAACGTCTGTAAAAACGACATCAGGATAATATTGCAATGTCCATTGCAGCATCGGATCGTTATCGACCAAAATAATTCCGGAGGCTTGATGAATAAATCCGGTAGCTTTCCAACCGATTTCCTGAATTATAGGAATTAATTGATTCTCTACTTGAACAATTTGGTTTCCCAAGATCAATTCATGCCTTGAAGCGGAAGTATGAAGAAAGGGATCATCTTTGGTATTGCTGAATCCCGCAGCTTTCCAAGAACTTCCGAACGTACAGATAAGCAAAACCGATAGACAACCGTATAACATTCCTTTTTTTATTTTCCCGGGGCTGAAATAATCCAGTAACATAGGGAGTAAAACGGCGAAGATGATAACGCAAATAACAATAATCAAGAGATAAGCCTGCAGTCGACTAAACGGTGTAGAGACTGCCTGATTTTGCCAGTTAAATTGTAACGGTAACGACAGGTCACCCATTCTAAGCATTTCACTCAAACGGAGCAATAAGAAGAAGAACAAAATCGGCGGGATTAAAATTGCAATCGCCATCGGCAAATCGATTTCAGTCTTCTTAATAGGTCTGAGCGATAAAATGACATCCGTCGAGAAAAACCATAGTGGAAGGCTGATCCAAGGAATGATCAGAATCCCTTGATTAAAAATCGAAAGGATCGCACCAAATAAAATCATGCATGACATTGCGATTACCTGGGGTTTTTCTTTTTTCGAAATACTTTTGATGTATTTAATAAGATAAAGCAGGACCGCGGAGCCTTCATAAACAAAAAAGGCGATCAGCAACGGGACAAAACCGACCGATCGAAAATCGTGATAGGCATTGATTTTGAAGCCGTTGATTATTCCGTTCCCAATGCCGTTGATCCCTTCCGGAAAAGCCAAGAGCCCCATCCCCGCAACGATGAGAACAGACAGAAAAATCAATAAATTCTGTTTGTTAACTTGTTTCCTTGTCTCTTCCGATCGCTTGAAATCCAATTTCAAAAAATATCTATTTACCCAATAAATCAACACAAAAATGATTCCCGCAGCTGCCAGAAACGGAAAAAAGCGTTCTCCGCCGAGAAAAGAAAGCGCTGCCAAAGCAACAGCTGTTTTTTCCGAACCTCTTCGGAAAAATATAATTGCTAATGCAATCAGGCATATCAGCGGGATCAAAGAATCCGCTTGTCGGGACCAGGCAACCAAGGCGGGGTCGATAGCTAAACAGAAAGCGAACAGATATTTCTTCTTTTGGCTTATTTTTTCAGAAAAATAGAAAGGAATCGAAACAAGAAAAATACCCATCAACGCCGGAAATGAACGAGCGGTAAAGTTCGTTGAACCGAAGAATTTGAAAATAAATGCGGTAATTAAAACATAAAGGGGCTGTGCAATGCCGTAATTTGGAATTCCCGAAGCCAGTGACTTAGCTTGTAACGCCAAAATCGCTTCATCCTCAGATAAAGGAATTGTTCCGAGGGAAGCAAAGCGTAAAATAAATGCGATCAGAAAAATTCCGCTTACAAAAAGAACTTTTTTGCTGCTTTCACTACGCATAGCCGATTAATTTCCTTTTTGTTGTTGCTTTGAATGATCTAACAGATTTTCAAGTTCAACCTTAAGCTTACTATATTTTTTCCACCTTGCGATTAATGAACCGATATATATCAATGTTCCGACAACAACGACAAGAAATCCGGCAATCATATAGTTTAGTGTATTGGGAATTTCAGTCATGATCTTCCTCCGAGGTTAATTTTAATTGCTCGATTTCTTCTTTCAATTCCGCCAAGCGGATTCGATGCCACATGACCGCAATATAAAAAATTGAAAAAACGGCTATCGCAATCAACATCGTTCGAAGCATTTGTGAATCCATATTGAAGTCGGGCGTATCTCCACCGAATACGACCGGATGAATGGACCGGACTCCGCGAATCGAAAAGAAGGTCAATGGCACGCTCAGACATCCGATAATGCTGTATATGGAAGTGATTTTTCTCCTTTTTTCTGGATTATCCAACGAGCCGCGCAAAAAAAGATAACCGGCATAAATAAGCGCCATAATACTGGTTGTCGTCAAGCGCGGATCCCATGTCCACCAGGTATTCCAAATGGGTCGCGCCCAGATGGATCCTGTGATGATCGCAATCAATGTGAAAACCAGTCCGATTTCGACGGCGGATTCAGTCACCGCATCATAAATGAAAAGGCCTTTTCGCAAAAAAATAATCGCACTGATCGCCGCTACCAGAAAACTGACCATTCCGATCCATGCATATGCGACATGGAAATAGAATATTTTTTGAACGAGTCCCATGTTCATTTCCACGGGCGTTTTATAAAAAATAAGCCAACAAGTGAAAAGAATCAGAAAGAAAGAAAACCAGTCGAGAATTTTGAGCTTTTTTGGAATTTGCATGTTCATTTTATTTAGTCCTCCACTATTAATTCAAAACCCAGAATGCCGCTTGCCGTAAAAATAATATCGAATGCCAAAATTTGATACAAAGAAGATAAAAGAGAGGAAAAATTCTCTCCGGAAAGGATCGATCCGGTCAGCTTAACGGTCGTTACAACCAACGGAATGATCAGAGGATAGAACAGAACGGGCAAAAGGATATCTCTTGTTCTGGTCTGAATTGTCATCGCTGAAATCAATACGCCTAAGGCTGCATATCCCCAGCAACCCAAAGCAGAAACAAGGATGAAGTCGGGAGAGATCATCGGGACATTATAGAAAATACAATAAAGCGGATGAATAATCAATGCCATGAGGAACATAAAGACAAAAGCGGAAATTGTTTTACTCAGATAGATAGCGGAACGGGGGACCGGTGAAGCCAATAATGCTTCGATCATATTCCCCTGTTTTTCGATTCCCATAATTTGATTTAATCCGAGTTGTCCGGCAAGAATCAGAATAATCCAAATGAGCCCGGCGGCGCTGCCGGTACGGACTTTTACATTTTGTTCAAGCGCAAAATTTAAGATGAAAAGGATCGATAAGGCGAAAACAAGCATCACGGTAAATATTTCACGAGTATGACTTTCGATTTGCATATCTTTGCGGATTAATGCCCGGATCGTTTGGAAAGTGCTTTTCATGAATTTTCCTGTATGAGGATCCCTTTTTCAAGTTTTATAAAATTTGTTGCTAGGCTCTTCAGTGTTTCCGGTTCATGGGAGGTAATCAGAATCGCTTTGGATAAGGATTTCTGCTCAAGTATGACCTCATTCAACATGGTTCGACTTTTTTGATCCAACCCGGTATACGGTTCATCCATTAAAAATAAAATCGGTCGGATCAAGAGGGCTTTGCAGATGGAAAGCCGCTGCTGCATCCCGCGTGAATAAGTCCGCACCGGATCGTGAACTCTAGCGCTTAAGTCAAATCGATCCAAAAGCTCGATAATCGATTGATGATTTGTTTTGATACCATACAGCCCCGCGGTAAATCGCAGGTTATCAAGCGCATCCAAGTCGCCGTATGCCATCAGCTGATGGTTAACAGAGCCGATCATTTTTCGATAAGAAGGAGAATTATAAGAATCTTCTCCGTTTATCCTAA
Organism: Leptolinea sp. UBA1437; assembly: GCA_002329625.1. GTDB lineage: Bacteria > Chloroflexota > Anaerolineae > Anaerolineales > Anaerolineaceae > Flexilinea. The sequence goes on along the minus strand of DCTP01000046.1, from coordinate 6,280 downwards.
TAAAATCGAACTCATCGGGTTTTAATGTTCCGGCGAGAATTTTCAGCAGAGTGCTTTTACCGACTCCGTTATCACCCTGAAGAACCGTGCAATCACCCGGTTTCAGGTCCAGTGAAATCGATTTTAAAACCGTCCTCGGACCGAATTTTTTTCGAATGCCAGAAACGGATAAAATAGGCTGTGAAATATCTGTCGTTCTATTCATTGAGTGAGAATTATTTATTCGAATCTTTCAAGAAAGGCCAGATCAAAAAAAGACTTGTTCCGACAGCTAAAATAATCCAAACAGCTAATTCAAAGAATTTCGATTCCATTGTTTCAGATCCTTTTTACAACCATGGAAGAATCTNNTTTTACAATTCGCCGGACTCGGTGAAGGAAGGTAATTCGACGGGACCGCCGTCCTTGGGTAAATTAATTTCCGATAAAGATTAAAAGATTTTTTACCGGTAGAAAATATGGCTTTTACCTCACTCTGCTGTAATATTTTTTCAATAGGGTTAGGTTTGGGATTTCTGATACTGCCGTCATCGGCGCCGATAATTTCGCAAGATGCAATGACGTCCCATAAAGCGATTCGATTTGAAATAAGCATTTCTTTTTTTTCGTTAATTGATTCCGGAAGTTTCCAATTAAGAACGCGGCTGATTACTTTCCAAAACCGATTTTGCGGATGTCCGTAGAAAAAACCCGATTCCCTTGACTTCGGAGAGGGAAATGTCCCAAGAATCAAAATGCGCGAATTTTGATCGTAAACCGGCGGAATGGGGTGAAAGAGCATTTCGTTCATGAACTCGTTTTTTCTTTTCTCAACGAAGTTGCATATGCAAGTATTCCGCCGAGACAGAGGAGAATTCCACCGATCCAAAGCCAATTTATGAGCGGATTATAGAATATTGTGACGGCAACTTCTTGCTTTTCAGCGGAAGTTTCCGAATCCGTTAGGATCAGATATAAATCATCCTTTAGATCGGATTTAATACCCGGAATTGTTGTCATCTGTTGACTCGTTTCATAATATTTCTGCTTGGGGTAGACAGTTGTAATATTTTTGCCGTTCTGAGAGATGTCAAATTCGGCTGTTGTTAAATATCCTTCCGGTGTGTCTTCCTTGGTGAGATGGTCAAAAGTCAATTCAAATCCGGAGAAGGAGCGGGTCTCGTTCGGTTTGAATGTAAATTGAGTTTCTTTCTGGAAAAATTCAATCCCGATGATGCCTACTGCCATGAGAAGAATACTTCCGTGAATCAGACAGCTTGATAATCGAGGTCGACGGAATGAAAACTGTGAAAATAATCTTACAAATGAAAATCGTCTGTGATCTCCATTTGTAATAAAAGCATGATCGATCCAATCGAAGAGATATACCGATATCGAAAAAACGAGAACCCAAATCGAAATGATCCTCAGGGGTTGAATAACGCCCAGATTGATGCAAATCCATCCGGTTATGGCAGCGGACAAAGCCAGAAGAAGAAAGAAAATCTTTTGAAGCTTTTGGGTGAACGGAACCCCCCAAGAAGTTAGCGGAAAGCATCCCGTCAGGAAAACCAGAATCAGAAATAACGGTCCGGTAGCCGAGGTGTAATAATCCACTCCGATTGAAATCGTTTTTTCCGAAAAAAGCGCGGAAATATTCGGGACCAGAATTCCCCATAAACAAAATGCGGCGATCACAAAAAGTACGACAATCATCGCTGTAATAAAAAACTCTCGGGTCTGAATCGTCTGTTCAAAAGATAATTTTTTTAAGTCGGTTTGGGAGGCAAAGTTTTTACGAGCGATCAATAATATAACAACTACGGTTATCAAGGAAACCGCCAAATATAAAATCAGGTACCGGGACAAAGGACTCGTCGAAAAAGCATGAACGGAAGCGATCAATCCGGATCGCGTAACGAAAGNNAGTGGAAAAGACGATTGAAAGTGCGGTCAACAATCCGGAGACAGCTACCCAGGCCTTATATCTACCCGTTTTTCTGAAACCAATCATTGCATGAATGTAAGCTGTCAAAAGCAAAAAAGGGATTAAAGCACTGACTTCGACCGGGTCCCAGCCCCAATATCCGCCCCAGCCGAGAACATCATAGGCCCATCGAGACCCCAAGATCAATCCGATTGCCAGAAAAATCCATGCAAACAGAAACCATGAGTGAGTTTTTCGGATCCAATCAAAATGTTCGGGTTTGTGAATTAAAGCGCTTAATTCATAGGCTGCCGGAATGAAAACTCCGATAAATCCCAAATAAAGTGCCGGCGGATGAAGTACCATACCGAAATGCCGTAATAAGGGATTCATACCCATACCATCGGAGGGTTGATAAGAAACGGTACCGGAAATCTGCGAAAAAGCGGTATAAACTTTCCCATTTAGGCTGTTTAACCAGAAACGATTAAAAGGGTTGCTTCCGAAGAGATTTAGAACATTGAAGAATCCGATATTTAAGAGCAGCAGAATAGCGGCTGTCGGGAATAGCGGATCATCCGTCCTAACGCTTTTTAATGTCCAAACGAACAGGAAAATTGAAAAAAGCCAGGTCCAAAAAAGGAGCGATCCGGATTGTTTCCCCCATAAAGCCGCGATCCGGAGGTAAAAAGGTTGGGCATTATTAACCGTTTCAAATACATATTCGAAACGATAATCTTTCCGAATCAAAGGAATCAATAAAGCGATGACCGAAATACTAAGCAGCGGAAAAAGGATCAAACAAGCTTGACGGCCGCTGCTCAGCCATTTTTTTGATTTCCGAACGGCTCCGATCATTAGCGCTGCGACTCCGTAGATTTCAGCGAACAGAGCAAAGACTAATGAAGAATATCCTAAGGTGGCCATCTTATTGCATTGCTCCTTCGTATTTTGTGGGGCATTTTAATAAAAGCTCATCCGCCATAAATACATTATCAGTATTGATTGTTCCGGTCAGGATTGCTTGGGCTTGATCTTTTAGCAAATCAGGCTTCGGACCGGTGTAAAGAACTTTCAGATGAGCAGCGGAAGGATCATTAACCGCTTCGGCTAATGCCTTTGCCATTCCGCCGTTTTCTTCGATTGCTTTATGGTCGGCAGAGATATTTGCTACTTCAAATGAAACGGATCCATCCGTCTCCGAGACTTTAATGGTATCCCCGATAACCGCCCCCGAAACTCGAACCGACTTATTCGCATACTGTTGGCGATTTGCAAGAAGTTCATCTACGGTAATAAAATATTGGGCGTTATTGATTGTTGAGGAAATAAGCAGATAAAGAACGCCGCCGATGATTGCGGTCAGACTGATTACAACTTTCCAGTTAATTCTTTTTGCCGGGCGATTATTTTTTTCTGTCATTTCTTCTCCCGAAAAGAAAACATTTTTAAAGACTTTATTAAACAGACATAATTTTATCATTCTTGAGTATTTCTCTTTCCCGATTAAAGGGATATTATGCAGATTTTCGGAGTCAACTATAAAACCTACAGGTAAAAATTCAAAAATTTTCGATGCTTTTCCTTGACGCTTTTTTTTATGAGTGATAAAAATATTAACGTTTGAAAAGAACCCTCAAAATTTTCTTTTCAGCACGATAAAACATGAGGCAGAGGGGTTGCCGAAATGGAATTAAGAGAACAATCGGAGTTAATAAAATGAGTGAAAGATATGTAGGTACAGTAAAGTGGTTTAATGCTACAAAAGGCTATGGTTTTATTGGTCGAGACGGAGATTCTCCGGACGTTTTCGTTCATTTCTCGGAAATTAAGATGGACGGATATAAACGGCTTAATGAAGGACAAAAAGTTGAATTTTCAATTGAAGAAGGTTCGCGCGGCGCTCAGGCAACCGATGTGAAGGTGATCGAGTAAGATAAAGGAAAATTTTAGAGACTGCTCCGGAAATGAGCAGTCTCTTTTTTTAGAATCAAGAAATATTAAAAATAGGGTAATCCGGAATATTCGTATCTCTTTTGATGTAATAGCCGATGATTCGAATATATTCTCCGATGACATTTTTCCATCCGTCCGCAGAAAGCCACCATAATTTCGGATTTATTTTGGACTCCGACACTCCGTAATATTGGACGGAATAATTCGTGTTGGAAAAAGTATCGTCAAAAATCGTTTTTACTCGACGAGTATGCCATGCATCCGTGACAATAATAACCGAATTCGCACGCAGATTAACCATTCCTTCGATAATGGCGGTCCCTTCCTGCCCGGTGTTTTTTGCGACAAAATCGACTTGATGAATCGCTCCCTCGGGAACATCCAGCTCTTTCAACATCTCGATCTGCAATTGTGTATAAGGAATATTATATTCTCCGTAAGTGCGACCGGTATTAGTTAATAAAATGGTTTCTGAATACCCTTCTTTATAAAGTTCGGCAGCGGCTTTTAACCGAACGGCATCATTTCCGCTTAATACGACAATCAAATCGGCATGGTTCAATTCCGAATCAATCGTCAAGTATTCACCGGCAAGCGAAAGAAAACCCATCAAAACGGCAATGATAATCAGAAGGATTATCCATTTTCGGATATTCTTTTTCTTTTGAACCACAGGTAGATTGCTCTCGGTTTCAGACGAACCCATACTCATTTGATCGTGTTGATTAAAGTTGCCGAAGCGAATTCGCCATCCTCTCCAGCGCTTCTTTCAGAATTTTCCGCGGTGTTCCGAAATTCAACCGGACGAATTTTTCGTAGTCGGGACCAAACGGAATGCCTTCATTTAAACCGACTTTAGCATTTTCCTCGAAGAATTTCTGAGGATCTCCGGGGATACCCGTCTGCGAACAATCTAACCAAGCCAAAAAAGTCGCTTGAATTTCGGTTGTTTTTATAGACGGCATTTCCCGACTGATGAAATTCAACAAAAAATCACGGTTTCCTTCCAAATATGTTTTCATTTGAGAGAGCCATTCCGCACCTTCTTGATAAGCCGCTATTCCGGCTTCCTGTGAAAGGCAGGTCACCCCGCTGCAAAAACCGTTGAGTGCTTTGAGATATTTCTTATGAATTTCCGGATTCGGAATGATCGCGATCGAACAAGAGAGCCCCGGAATATTAAATGTTTTGCTGGGGGCAATAAATGTTATGGAACGGTTCTCGAGTTCTTTGTTCAGGGAAGCGATCGGAGTATGACGGTAGCCGTTGTAAACAATATCACTGTGAATCTCATCCGAGCAGATGATCAAGTCATGTTTCAGGCAAATTTCTCCCAGTCGGGTTAGCTCAGCCGGCGTGAAAACCCGTCCCGTCGGATTTTGCGGATTACAGAGAAGCAGCATCTTTGTGCGTGGATTGATTTTTTTCTCAAAATCATCGAAATCGATTTCGTAGATATTCTTATCCTTGTTGAAAACCAAAGGATTTAAGACATATCCCAGGTTGTTGTTTATGGGAGCCTCAAAAAAAGGCGGGTAAGCGGGGATCTGAAAGATGACATTATCTCCGGCTTCACAAATAGCCCTTTCGGCAAAGTTAAATCCGGAAACAATACCCGGAACCAGTGAGATAGACTCCATACTGATTTCCCAGTTATATAATTCCTCCATCCGTTGTCGAACAGTTTCTTTGAGTTCGACACTATCGATACTGTAGCCTAAAATCGGATGTTCCAATCTTTTTTGAATCCTTCTGATAATTGCCGGTTCAACTGCAAAATCGGTATCAGCTACCCATAACGGCAAAACATCGGCAGGAAAATGTTCCCATTTTACCGAATTCGTTCCACGACGATCGATAATTTGATCAAAATCATATTGCATTGTTCTTCTCTCCTGAAAACTTATGATAATATACCAAAAGCATTATAAACCAAACAAAAGATAAGAATTCTCTTGTCGACTATTTCTTCTTTCCGAATNNAATTATGATGGACCGCAAAAAAACTTAAAGCTGTTTCAAGAAGACAGAGCATGGAAAAATAAAATATCTTCCCGGGATTTTACGGAACTTACAGCCTCGCATAAGCATAAAATGTCGGGGTATAAAAAATAACATTTTCTCGGATGGGAAGTTCCGACGATTCGGCGAGGTGGATGTCCTTTTTCAGCTGATCCCATTCTTGTTCGAGGAATTGTTTATATTGCTCTCCTTGCCATTCAAAACCGTGGATTCCGATGACGGGGCTTACAAAGCCGGCACCTTCCATCCAAGAAGAAAGCTGCCTGCCTGCCGTCGGATTGATACCTTGTCGAATTAATTCATCTGTCTGAAGACGAATCGGTGAATCGAGTTCGGGAGGATAGGCAATTCTCGCTTCATAATCCGGCTCGGCAAAAGCCGCGACCATTCCGCCGG
>DCTP01000095.1:8561-29074 GCA_002329625.1 Leptolinea sp. UBA1437 | reverse complement strand
TGGCGTTGGTGATAATTCCAACCGACGACGCCGGGCAAGCCGGTGTATACCGTAAAACGATTGCCCCATTTATATTCTGTCGCATTCGCTTCTACGATTACCGGTGATCCTTTTACGTTATCTTGCATCCACCGGATCGCATCATAATCCTGAGATAGATCCATTAGAAACCCATCTTGAAAATAAAAAGATGTTTTCATAAATTCCATACCGTCCAATGTATGGGGTGCCACGGTTGACATTCTGTCTTTGATTTTATCTACGGAAGCAAAAATCGTATAACTAAAGGCGCCGATTAATAGAAACCCGTAAGCAAACCGCCATATCGCTGTTTTCCGGCTTTTCTCGGATTCTGTCTTCTTTTCGAACCATCTTTGAATTACACTGATCAGCGCAAATGCAGAGACCGGCGTAAATAATACCCAAGCTTGCAAGTATAGCTTGAATACCATGTTCATCCGGCCGATATCCCCTCTGAGACAGAAGAGCTCGACAAACAATGTGATAAACAAAGCGGTCCCCGCAAGGAATAACAGGAAACGCTGGCTGATCGGAGTATCTTTTTTCATTAATAAGCATAACGTCCAGAACATCAGCGGAACGACAATCCATGCTATCCATACTTTTATCGCGGAAAACGCAATTATTGTTCCGACAAAAAATATCGCAACGGTTATCAAAACACTTTTTTGTTTTTGAATAAAATTTCGAAATTCACTTATCTTTATCCGGGCTAACCAATCAATCGTTTCCGTATAATACCAACTGATTAATGCAAAGAGGAATAATCCCCAATGCATCAGATAAGACCAAACAGGTGTCCGACTGCCATTCCATACATCGATCGCAGATTCCCGAGTATTTGTATCCAAATAAGGTTTAAACAGAATAAAAGACAACCCGCATAAAATCACCACCGATAGGATCGAAGAAATAATTTTTTGATCGGAGAATTTCCGCAGCGATGAGTCTGTCTGCGATGATGGTTTATTGAATTGAAAAAGCGGTTGCTGCCCTCCCAAATCCAATAACACAATGCAGGAGAGCAATAAATAAGTGGGCATGTCCCAAGTATTGGTCGGGATTAATGACCCGATGATCAATGCGCCGCTTGCAAGAGATAAAAGATTGAAACCGTTGCCGGACGTTTTTCTGCGAACAATCAGCGAAGTCAACCAAACCAATACCATGACCGTGATCGGTAAGGCAAAAAGATGGGCGTGTGGATCTCCGTATAGAAAAGTGAAAAAAGGAAATTCGGTAATCGGTTCGCCCGGTATGGCACGGCTTGGAATCCAGTACCAATCACCCGCATACATTTGGAAATGTTGCCCTTGAAGGATCTTTCCGATTCCGTTGAAAAAGCAACCGATTTTCTCAAAAGCCGTCGAGGCTTCATTAATTCCCGCACATCCCAGCTCGGTCAATTCCACCGCGATCACTTTGAGTGTCCCTAAATTCCCGAAAACTTGTAATAAGAAAACTGATAAAACGCCGGTTTTCAGGGCACCTTTTTCGACATTAATTTCGGTATTTCCGAAATGTCGATGCGCGTAAAGGTTGCTTCCCAACGTAAAGGCTCCGACTCCCAAAAATGCATACCACGTCGGGAGAATCAGATTGTAGGCAACACTCGGAATCAATCCAATCCATTTCACCAATAGCCCTGACAGGAAAAAACCATAATAATAATAATTCATCGATCCGCCGGCAAACCACGGATCGTACGGAGGGAACGAAGTACTTTTTAGGACGGCGTTGAAGTATGAAAAATCCATGGGCTTCTCGCCTCCTTTATAGGGGTGCCACAAATCCGGGTTTCCCAGGCGAATCAATAAAAAGAAAACAAAACAACTTAAAAAGACGATTTCGGATTGAAAAATATACCGCCGATTTTCATAAACATCGCGCAAGATTGATTTCCGATTAAATAAAAAGATCAGAAGATTGACTCCGTCAAGAACCAAAAATACTGAAAGAATGGTTTTTTTTGTATACGGAAGGATTGAAAAGCATAGCACCCATACCGCATATCCGAAGATCAATAAACCAAAAAAGCGGGAAATTCCGTATCCTTTATCCCGAAAAGAACCGAAGATCATATGAGATAAAGGGAAAAAAATCAATCCAATTCCCAAAATTAATAAATACCAAAGAATAACAGTCAAAATCGGATTGGAATTAATCAGCGACGAACGATTGAACAGTTCCGACCATGTCCCACCGGATTGCTGTAAGATTGCTTGAGATTCAGTTAAAAGCGCATATGTCTGTTCCATATTTTTGTATTCTACTGGAGTTTTGTCGGAAATATCGGAAAGATTGACAGAATCCAAACGTTTTCGAAATTCGGACAAAGAAAATTGCGGCTGTTTTTGAAAGATAAATACTTTCGGATGATCATACACCGCGAACGCTTCTTCGGCAAATTGTGTGGATAATGAGAAACCGAACAGAGTCGGTTCGGACTGAAATACGGCAACTGGTTTAAAGTACGGGTTCTCTTTTGCGCTTTTGACGGATAATTTATTAAAACAATCGGTTAAAGGTTCACCATCCGTGCAGGATATCAGTTGACGATAAAAGGAATTCAATATCGGAAACTTTTTTTCAGCCCGATCCGCCATCCCATAGCCGCGAGCAGATCCGATAATCAAAAAGTCCGCCGTATCGATTTTCGCAATCAACTTTTCTTTCCACAATACATCTTCTGAAGCGTACAGATCCAAATCCAGCACGGTTCCGTACCGTCCGTAAGTCGGGTCATAAGGAATCTGTCCTTCCATCCGCAAAGGAAGTCGGTCATCCCAGCTGCTTTCGGTTGCAATTCGTTTCGGTTGAACGGATATAGCTCGTTTTGATTTTATAGCTATACGCAATCCAATCATCTCACCTGCTTTGACTTTGATCAGATCTGAAAGTGAAAAAGCAATCGGTTGATTCGTGGAATCGATGAATGAAAAGTTTTCCGTTTTTTCAACGGAATTGTTGTAATTCATAAAAGTAAATGAAATCGGCACGGATTGATCCATTCCTTCACTGAACATCATCGAATGAAAGCTCAAACCGACAATTGAACCGTCATCTTGTATTTTAAAATTAACTTCCAACGGTTTGTCATCGGTTATCCACGTAGCAGCCAGTCCTTTCAATAATAAATAACGGGGTTTACCATTCCGAAGAAAATAAAGAAAAGAATCCCCGCTTATCTCGGCAGAGCAGCCGTTCCCTACCGTTTGCAATGAAAGAAAAGATTGATTGCCGAGAATTGCGTCATCCCCGGCAAATAGGATTTGTGATTCATTCGGGATCAAATCACCCGTCAAAATAAGCCCCCGATTTTCTTCCGTACTGTTGATCGAAGCTCGGATCGAACAATTTTCACCGTTCACTTTTAAATTTTCGAACTCGATTAATCGAGGAATGTCCCCTTCTTGAACCGCCAACGGAATTTGGATTGGGTCATCCCCTGTTCCAACAGAAAAAATCGTTGGTACCGCAACTTGCAAATCCGGTACAACTTCATCCGTCTCTCCCGAAACTCGAACGGATATCGCGGCCGGGATCTGATCATAGACCCATCGGCTTGCCTGAACACGGGTATGGGGACGCTGGTAAATTGAAAGGAAGGCACATGATCGGAGGAAAGCGCATGCGAGGGCTGTCGATAGGAAAATCTTCATCCAAACTTTCCCTTCGACTTCAAGAAGAGATCCGAGAAGCAGAAACAAAATCGGGCATATAGGGTAAAGATAACGCATCATCTTTGAAAATTGAAAGATTTGCGCCAAGGAAAAAACCGTTATTCCGATGATGAGCGTCAATATAACGTAATTGCCTTTTTTGAACCCCTGACGGATAGACAGAACAAAGCCAGTGAAAACCAAAGCCCCCGATAATAATCCCATCCCATAAATCAACAGATTCTTCAAGGCATAAAACGGTGATCTTCCCACCCATTGCCATGCGGGCGGAAAATCGACTCTGCCGCTGCTTTGTTCAGCCAATTCCCGCATTGCGGCGATCCACGATGAATTTAACCGAAAATCGAACAATTGCGGATTCTGAAAAGCATAAGGCTGAAAAAACCTAAAAGCAAGAGCGGAAGCTGAAATCATCAAAAAGAATCGAAACAATTCTTTTTTGATATCGGGATGACTCCGAACCGTTCGAAAGACAAGATCAAGCACGGGAAATAGAATAAAAAAAGCCGCTGATATTTTACAAGCCAGCGCAATCCCCAATGCAATTCCGCTGACAATGGTTTGCGAATAGAAATGCTTCTTTCGGTCACCCAACACAGAAAGAAGGGATAAAGTGCAAAAGAAAGTGCAAAAAGAATCAACCGTAAAGAAATGTGCCTGTTGGATCGCTCCGACAAAAAAACCGTACCCGCAAACGCTTAAGAAAGCCGCCTTACGACTTTTCCAGATATATCGACTGAACCAGCCAGTGCATAGTAATGTTAAGAAATCAAAAAAAGCGCTGAGAAATCTTCCTGTTGACAGAAGAAATAAACTAGAGGCAATTTCCGTGTGAGAGCCGAAAAGTCCTTGGATTGCTTTAACTAAAATAAGTGGGAAAGTTCCGTAAACATAAAAATGAAAGCCGCTGTTAGAAGGATTAAAGGGAGATTCTGTAGGATTAAGCCAGAGCGAAATCGAAGCCGGAAAGTGAATACTGTCCGCGACTTGTACTAAAAAACGTTCATCCGGATGAAGAAATTGACTATTATCCCAATTTAACCCGTAAAATCTGAAAAATATGCCAAGTATAAACGGGACAACCCATAGAAAACAGATGGGCTTTCTTTGATCGCCCTTGCCGAGGTTCATACGAATCTCTTCCGGTTATTCGGGACCCTACGGAACCAAATAACCGTAAAAATTCTTACCGGAGACTTTTCCCTCATGTAATTTTTCCAAACCGTCCGGATAGAGCTTTTTCAAAATCGCTGCCGTCTCAGAATCATTGTCTTTATAAATAAACAGCACCGGCGAATCCCCATTAACGACCGAACCGATCAAATCTTTACTTAATGCATAATCTTTTCGCGGGAATCCGGCATTGATTCCCACCAACCTTGTATCGACCCAATAAGGATAAGGGATGACATATACATCGTCTGCTGAGCCGACCGATTCCGCAAATCCCCTGATAACCTGCCCGATTTGACGGGTATTTAAAGCATTTAAATCATAATTTTGCCGATACTCATTGAATACCAAATCATAATTATTCTTCCCGATAGCAAAGAGAAAAGCGATTCCGAGCACCGCCGTAAAAAGGATAGTTATTTTGCTTTCCTTAAAACGCGAAATCAATAAATTCCAAACCGAAACGATCCCATAGGCAGCCGTTATCAAAATCGGTATTGCTGCCGCTCCGGTTCGATTTAAACACGGATTTTCATCCGGAAACGCGATAGACAGAACGGAAGGCAACATCAACAGCGGAATAGAAAGGATCAACACGACATCCTGCCATCGCTTATCCCGGATAATTCGCAGAATGATTAAGACGAGTCCAATAAAGAAAAAAGAAGCGCTCAAATAATCCAGCGCCGGGCGAAACGGGATCGAATGAACCCAGATCCTGCCATTATCCCAAAAAGGCATTATCAGTGCTTTCCACAGATTTGAAAAAAAGATAGCGACCGGTGAAGCGCTGATCGATGTTTCTACGTCACTGAGTCTGGTAAGTGTTCGATAAAAAACCATTTCGGGAGAAACCGTTGCTATGCGAATTAGCGGTAAACAGAAAAGAATCGCAAACCCCGTCAATATCAAAAAGGCTTTTAATGTATTCACACGAGAACTTTTGGGAAGTTTGAACCAATAAATCAGGAAGATCACAACAAATATTAATGGAACAATCCGCATCGCACTGTATCCCTGCAAGCCAATCCCCAGGAATATTCCGCTGTAAACCAGATCTTTTCTTCTTTTTTCAGACAAACCGCGAATAAGAAAATAAAGTGCCGGTACCGCAAACATCGGATAAAAAGCAAATCGCAGCGCTACTCGACCGATAACATTCAGCCAATAAGCGCTCCCGCACAAAAACATGGAAATCAATCCGACCCAACGGTTTCCGACTTTCTTACCGAGCTGGTAAACAAAAGGCAAAATAAATAAGCCCGCTATCGCCGTACCGATTTTCAAACTCAAAAAGCTGATTCCCGTACCGAAAAGTTTGATGATTAGTACCGTCCAATAAAATTGAAATGCTTCGCGTCCGGTATTTCTCACAAAAAAGATGGAATGTTTTCCGTCCATCACATCCATCACGTCGTAAAGTTTTTCGGCATGATCGCTGAACATATCACCCGGAACCGCATCTAATTGATGAAATCGGAACCAAACACTGAGTCCGAAAACCAAAATACACAGCAAATTCCAGGGGGATAATCGAATCTGAATCGGATTGAATCGACCCCCGATCGTGATTAACTGTTTTTTGATCGTTTCTTTGGAAGGAACCCCTTTTAAAGAGAAAACAGCGAAAAGAACAGAAAAAAACCAAAAAGTCAAATTAATAAAATTAAATCGATTATTGCCGAATAAGATAAATGCAATGAAAGCGCAGCCGAAAGATAAAGCTGCCCAATATCGATAAAATGTTTCATTAAATAAAGATGCGGTTAATATTTCTTTTTCACGAAGGAGAAGATTTTGCCGGTCGCTTTTTTCTTCCTCCATGGATTTTTTTTGAACAAAAAAAGAAATAAACAAGATAAGCGCAGAGAACCCGTATAAAAAGACAGAAAGCAAATAATTCCGATTGCCATGAACGATCATCGGCTCAAGAAAAAGTTGCGCAACGAGAGCAAGCAATGTTGCGGTCATCAAGGCGGAGAACGATAAATTGGTCCTATAAAATGGATGAGAAACGGTCTCACGTTGTATTGAATCGGCGAAAATCGAAATCAAGCTAGTCCGATTTCGCAAGGGCTTTTCATCAAACTCCGTTTCGGTTGTTTGAAACTCGGATTCTTCCGGCAAGATCGGGCGATGCCAATTCTGCGGTTTGAGTTTCAGTTTCAAATAATCCAAAACGCTCATTTCATCCATAGAAAATTAACTCCGTTTTCGGGCGATATAAAAAGTATAAGCTCCGTCCGGCTGTTCGGCATCTTCTTCATACCATCTTCGACAAATCTTTTCGGTCAGCCAAAGATTCCATTTTGTTGGAAATAAAATCCATTTCCCGGTAAGGAAATGGCAAATCAAGGAAGGTAATCCGAAATAATGCCCCCATTCCAACGTATGAAATGCCCCCGGTGAAAAATAATGCCAATATCGAATCATTTCAAATCCGGCTTGATCCAAGCGCTCTTGCCAGACTTCAGGCGAATCGCAATGATGATGACGAGATATTTTATTGAAAAAAGAACGGTACGCATTCGCGAGAAAGTGAATATGGATGCGATCAAAAAAATTGGATACGGATAAATTTGATAAAAATTGATGATTCGGAACACAAAAAATAAATGTACCGCCGGGCTTGATGACCCGGCCGGCTTCAATCACCACGGCATCTACTTCCGGAATGTGTTCCAATACGGAATTACTGATAATTGTCTGAAAATAACAGTCGGGAAACGGGATATCGGCACCTTCGCAACGAATGACATTTCGATATGCGCCGGTCTTCGCCGCTTCATATAAGGGTCCTTTCCAAGGATCGATCCCGACATCAATCTGAAAATCAAACGTCCTGGAAGCAAAATGACCGTCCCCGCACCCTAAATCCAGAATCGGCGCTTTTAGCTCTAAATCCTGATAGAATTTCGCTTCAACAGAACGTAACAGTCCGCGAAAGTATGGAAGTTCGCGAATTTGAATCCATAAATAATCTTTTTGATCGGTTATTGTCTCTTCTTTATTCGATTCCATATTGTCTGAAAAGATCCTCATAAGCTGCGGCTATTTTGTCCGGTTCATAATACTTTCGAATTTCTTCTGTTTTATCGGAATAATCTTTCCTCTCTCGTAAAACTTCGACAATTTTTTGAGCCAGATCTTCTGCATTGCCGATTTCGGCGATTTTTCCCATTCCGTGTCGAGTAACCGGAACACGAATACCGGGAAGATTGGAGGCAACAACCGGTTTTCCGTTCATCATCGCTTCAATCTGTACCAACCCAAAAGCATCCGTACGGTTTAGACTGGGCATTGCCAATAAATCGATGATCTGATAAAACTTTGCCATTTCTTTCGGCGGCAGACTTCCCAAAAATTTCCAATGCCCTTCGGCAATCATCGCATCCAATCGCGGTTTCAAACGCTCATAATAGGCGCGTTCCCCCAAAACATTATCATAAGGACCCGCAAAAAATACGCAGGCATTCGGATATGTATTCAATATTTTAGGTAACGCATCCAACAGAATTTCAACGCCTTTATCCGCGGCAAACCGACATGCCATACCGATCAGCGGTGATTTATCTTCCAGATTCTGTTTCATCCGAAATTCTTTGACTTCCGCTGCGTTCACTTGAGGTAATTCAACCGGCGGCGGAATAATTCTGACTTTTTCCATATACTTAGGCAGAAAAAAAGAATAATTTGCATAATCTTCGGTATATGCGACGATGGCATCACAATTCTTACCGGCAATATCATTCATCCGTAACACTGCTTGATTCGAAATCTGATTGATCAATCCGGCTGGCATTTGCAGATCGCAATGATAGGTTAAAACGGAAAAAGTTTTCTGACGCTTTGCCTGCCGAGCTACCCAGCCGGCATCGAATTGCGGAAGATGAATGTTGACGACATCTGATTCTTTTGCCAGTTTTCCGGCTTGCCGCCAAAAAGCGGGCATAAGGGCACCTTTACTGATACGCATGAATATGGGAGCGCGAATGACTCTGACGCCTTCTAATATTTCTTCCTCAGGAAGTTTCGGATCATGCCTGGAGGTTAAAACGGTCACTTCATGCCCACGTTTCGCCCATGCCCTCGCGATTCGATCGGCATATATAGTTAATCCGCTGACATAAGGAGTGTAATAAGTTAACGCAACCAGAATTTTCATGCGAAAAGGTTCCGGTTTTCCTCTGCCCAACGATACAAACGAGTTATTCCTTCCTTAACGGAGACTTCGGGTCGCCAATTTAACAAGCGTTCCGCTTTCCGAATATCCGATACATAAATCACTTGATCCCCGGGGCGCCAATTGCTGTAATTGACCAAGATTTTCTCTCCACAAAGCTCTTCCAAAATCGGTCCAAATTCTTTCCATACGGAAATCACATTGTTCGGCCCTCCGCCGATATTAAATATCTGTCCGGCGGTTATTTCCGGTGCGTCGATCGCTGCATGGTATGCTCTGACCAAGTCATCGATAAACAGCAGATCGCGAACCTGTTTCCCGTTTCCATAAATTGTTATCGGTTTTTTCAGTAGAACCGCGATGATAAACCAAGAAACCCATCCCTGATCTTCCATACCGAACTGTCTCGGACCGTAAATCGCGCTTTGGCGAAAAACGACGGTCGGAATATCATAGATGCGTGAATAGTCTCGCACATATTGATCGCCGGTTCCTTTCGAACAACCGTAAGGAGAATGAAAATCCAACGGCTGACTTTCGGCAATGCCCATCGGAAAATCTTCATAAACATAATCTTCCTCACGTTCGATGACTCTTACGTTTTCCATCCCTCCGTAGACTTTATTGGTGGAGGTATATAAAACGACTGGCTGCCTGCCTGATTTTCGCACCGCTTCCAGCAAATTAAACGTCCCTGCCGCATTTATTTCAAAATCCTCGCGTGGATTGGTCACCGAAGTGGTAACGGCAACCTGTGCGGCAAAATGAGCCACTACATCGGCGTTCCCAACCGCTTTTTCCAACGCATCTGCATCACGGACATCTCCCTGAATCAAACGGAAGGAATCCGCACCGAATTGACTGCGTAACCAGGCGATATTATGCCGTGATCCGCTTCGAGATAAATTATCAAAAATGGTTACTTCCCGGTTCTTTCTTAATAAGTCTGCCGCGAAATTGGAACCGATAAAACCGGCTCCTCCGGTTATAAAATACTTTTTAGTCATTTTTTGCATCCTCTTCAGAAAGGTTCACTTTTCGTAAACCTGAAAATACCTGTGAAAAACTTTGCCCCTGTACCGCAAAGCCGATTAAGCCCCAGATAACCGGGGTTATGATTCCCATTGAATGATTAAACATACCGAAACCGAGTGCTTCGGATTGATTGATACCGAAAATTCTTAAAGCAGCGACGAAGGCGCCTTCGATGACACCCAATCCCGCGGGTGCGGAGGGGATAGCTCCTCCCAATGCCGTAATACTTTGGACAAATAATGACGACCATACGGGAAGATTCGGGAAAAAGGCGTGCATACATACCAACATGGTCGCAATCCAGCAAACCCAAGTCATCAGAATCCAAAAAAGCCAGATGATAAATTTCTTCGGCTGTGCCAACACACTCAATCCGTTTAAAAGCGACTGTAATTTCGGATATAAAAACCGGCCGAATTTTGATTCCGGTTTGATGATTTTTCCCAACCGTTTGACAAAGTTTTCCTGGTTCTTTGCAATTAAAAACAAAAGAACCAAACCGATCAAAAATATCGAAATCAAAACATAATATAAATTCGGTGAAAAATCGGCGCCGGAAACCAACGGTATGGTCGCAAGAAGCATAATCAAAGTGATGATGACATCAAACAATCTTTCTAAAAGAACGGTTGAAAAAACAAAAAAGGGACTGCGATGAATAACCCCCCCCATGATGACAGCCCGACCGATTTCCCCTAATCGCAAAGGCAATAGATTGAGCAAATAGCCCTCTGTAACAGTCCAAAAACATTGAGCCCAGGTTGGAATGCCTTCCAAGGTGACCCGCCAAGCGAAGGCTCGGAAAATAAAAGCCACGGATTGCAAAGCGAATACGATCATTATTAATCGGACGGAAACGTTTCTGAAAGACGCGATCAAATCATCGAAATCAACGACAAAGACCAATATAAGGATTATTACAACACTGATCAGGATTCCCGGCAGCATCTGTTTCCAAATACCGGATTTTTTCTTATCGGGTTCGTCGCTCATTGACTTTATTCCTCATCCAACTGTAATATCGCCATAAATGCTTCCTGTGGGATTTCAACGTTCCCCACCATCTTCATTCGTTTTTTCCCGCGCTTTTGTTTTTCCAACAATTTTCTTTTACGGGTTATATCGCCCCCGTAGCATTTTGCCAATACATCCTTTCGCAACGCTTTGACATTTGCCCGCGAAATAATTCTGCCGGAAGCACTCGCTTGAATCGCGACATCAAACATCTGTCGCGGTATTAATGACTTTAATTTCGTGACCAGTAACTGCCCTTTGTGGTAAGCATCTTCTTTATGGACGATCGTCGCAAGCGCATCCACCGGTTCTCCGCCCACCAAAACTTCCACTTTGACTAAATTTCCCGGTCTGTATTCATACATTTGATAATCCATCGAAGCGTAACCCCGAGTTCGAGATTTCAGTTCATCAAAAAAATTTACGATTAATTCAGCCAAAGGGATTTCAAAATTCATTTGAACACGATCGGGAGCCGGATATTCTTCACTGACAAATATGCCGCGTCTTTTTCGAGCCAAATCCATAATCGTGCCGTAAAATTCCACCGGAGAAAAGATCTCGAGCTTCATCCACGGTTCCCGAATTTCTTTTATAGTTGACTCATCCGGTAATTGAACAGGAGAATCAATCGTAATAACCGTTCCGTTTAATAATTCCACCTGATATTCCACCGAAGGAGCGGTGACGACAATATCAAGATCGTACTCCCGTTCCAATCGTTCCTGCACAATTTCCATATGAAACAAGCCCAAAAAACCGCAACGAAAGCCAAAATTGAGAGCCTGCGAGGTCTCCGGCTGAAAATCTAACGACGCATCATTTAGTTGAAGCTTTTCCAGCGCATTTCGTAAATCGTCATAGTCTTCTCCCTCAACGGGATAAATTCCGGCAAAGACCATCGGCTTGGCTTTTTTATAACCGGGGAGCATTTCGGCGGCCGGTTCAAGTGCGGATGTTATGGTATCACCCACCCTGCATTCTTTCACGGTTTTCAATCCCGTAGCGATATATCCCACTTCCCCCGCAGTCAGTTGCTGTACGGGTTTCATCGCCGGAGAAAAAATCCCGATCTCCACGGGTTTTAAATCGGCTTTGGTCGCCATCATCCGTAAGGTCATATTCGGCGATATAATCCCTTCTCTGACTCGAACATAGGCAATCACGCCTTTATAAGAATCATATTCGGAATCAAAAATCAGAGCTTGAGTGGGCTTTGAGTCATCACCTTGAGGTGGCGGAATCATTTTGACGATTAATTCCAACACCTGGTCCACGTTCCAGCCTTCTTTCGCGGAAATGCGCGGAATTTCATCGGGATCGACACCCAACAGATCGGATATCTCTTTGGCGGTCTTATCGGGGTCGGCAGAAGGCAGGTCAATCTTATTGATTACCGGGATAATCACCAAATCGGATTCGAGAGCCATATACAGATTGGCAAGTGTTTGCGCTTCGATCCCCTGTGTCGCATCCACAA
This sequence comes from Leptolinea sp. UBA1437, assembly GCA_002329625.1. Taxonomy (GTDB): domain Bacteria; phylum Chloroflexota; class Anaerolineae; order Anaerolineales; family Anaerolineaceae; genus Flexilinea. Next base: position 16,485 of record DCTP01000095.1, on the reverse strand, counting down.
TCAGAATTGCGCCTTCGCAAGCCGCCAACGCGCGGCTGACTTCATAACTGAAGTCCACATGCCCCGGCGTGTCGATTAGATTGAGTTCATAGTCTCGGCCGTCTTTGGCGGTATAGTTCATCCGGACAGCGGACGCTTTTATCGTTACGCCTTTCTCTCGTTCCAGATCCATGGAATCCAGGATTTGATCCATCATTTGTCGATCCGGTACCGTATTGGTTAACTGCAATAATCGATCAGCCAGAGTTGATTTTCCGTGATCCACGTGTGCAATGATGCAGAAATTTCGGATGTGTTCTTTCATAATCGGGAATTAAGTATATCATCGAAAAAATTGTTGAATGACGGGGTATTCATAAAGTATCCTATCTCTGCTGNNTTTTATATCTGTAAAAACAGATGGGAATAACCTGAAAATTTAAATTTACAACTTATAAACACAGTATAAAAACGGATCAAGATCCATTTTATCGATCGGATTTAAGGACGCTTTTTTAGATTTGTGTCACATTTTTTCAATAACTTTATTATGCTAACGTGGTAGAGTGATAAACTATCTGAAGTTTTTGACAATTCTATTTAGGAGAAGCTTTATGAAAAAATCTTTATCTTTGTCTGTTGCAATCTTTTTGTTTGCAACTTTAGTAATCGGAATCGTTTCGGTTCAGGCTGATGGAATCAAAACATTGGTTGTTGGTTTTGATCAGGATTTTCCACCTTACGGTTATATCGGCGAGGACGGAAACTTTACAGGATATGATCTCGAATTAGCGAAAGCTGCCGCGGACATTATGGGGCTTGAGATTGTATATCAACCGATTTCATGGGATTCCAAAGATCTGGAACTAGACTCCGGAACCATCGATTGTATTTGGAATGGATTCACCATAAATGAGCGCGAAGACAAATACACCTGGACCGAAGCATATAAAGGCGCCGGACAGGTCTTTTTAGTTTCGGCAGATTCGGACATTAAAACTTTTGACGATCTAAAAGATAAAGTTGTCGCAGTTCAAGCGGATTCAGCCGGACTTTATGCCATTCAGGATGAGAAGAATAAAGAGCTGTTAGACTCATTCAAGGAACTTTTGGTCGTCCCTCAATATAATGAAGCCTTTATGGACCTTGAAGCAGGCGCCATCGATGCCATCATTTTGGATATCGATGTTGCAAAGTTTCAAATTAAAGATAAGGAATCAGAATATCGAATTTTAGACGAATTTCTCCAAAAAGAGGAATATGGTGTTGGATTCAAACTAGGAAATACCGAACTCAGGGACAAAGTCCAAGAAGCACTGAATGAAATGGCTAAAAACGGTACCTTTGCAAAATTATCCGAAAAGTATTTCGGTTATGACTCGTGCATTATGGCTGCCTGCCTGGCAAATGAAAAATAAGAAATAGACGATTGTATTTCTTCCTAAATTGAGGGCACTTCCAATCAAAAGGTGCCCTCAATCTTTGGAATCAATCTTTCAGGGAGAATTATTATGAGTTTGGGTTTAATGCTTAATAAGTTATCCGAAGGGATGGCAACTTCAGTCCTGATTTTCGTCTTGACTTTGGTGTTCAGTCTTCCGCTTGGTCTTTTCGTAGCACTCATGAGAATGAACCGCCACAAAGTCTTACAGAATCTGATGCGAATTTACATCTCCATCATGCGTGGAACGCCTTTAATGTTGCAACTTTTGGTCGTTTATTTCGGGCCTTATTATATTTTCGGGATCAAACTTTCTCCCGATTACCGTTTTTGGGCTGTAATAATCGCTTTTGTCATTAACTATGCCGCGTATTTCGCAGAAATCTATCGAGGTGGCATCGCATCTGTGCCATCCGGCCAATATGAAGCCGCGAAAGTCTTGGGATATTCGTCTTCACAGACTTTCTTGAAAATCATTTTTCCTCAGATGGTCAAGCGAATCATCCCACCAATTACGAACGAAGTGATTACATTGATAAAGGACACCTCTTTAGCATTTGCGGTCGCGGTAACGGAAATGTTTACAGTCGCAAAAGCACTTGCGTCAGCCGAAAAGACGATGACCGCTTATATTTTCGCAGGAGTTTTTTATTACGTTTTTAATCTGATTGTTGCATTTGTTATGGAAAATATTGAAAAAAGACTAAACTACTATAGATTGTGAGCGATTGAATGGAAATATTCAGTATCAATGATGTCAGGAAAAGTTTTTCGACCCAAACAGATGTTTTATGCGGAATGAGTTTATCCGTTCAGAAAGGAGAAGTAGTCGCCATCATCGGGCCTTCCGGATCGGGGAAATCAACGCTGTTACGCTGTGCGACTTTGTTGGAAACGATGGATTCGGGTGAACTGGTATACGAAGGGATAAAAGCCGCATGGAACGGACCCGACGGAAATGTCGTTTATGCTCCGGAAGAAACCCTTAAAAAAATAAAGAGTAAATTCGGTTTGGTTTTTCAAAACTTCAATCTTTTTCCTCATTATTCTGTGCTGAAAAATGTGACGGATGCACCGATTTGCGTGCAGAAGAGACAAAAAGAGGAGGTATACGAAGAGGCATTGACTTTATTAAAGAAGATGGGTCTATCGGATAAGGCAGATGCCTACCCTTTCCAATTATCTGGCGGTCAACAACAACGGGTTTCAATCGCTAGGGCTTTGGCGATGAATCCCGATATTCTTTTTTTTGATGAACCAACCTCTGCATTGGATCCCGAATTGACGGGTGAAATTTTGCATGTCATTCGAGACCTCGCCGAAGAAAAAATGACAATGGTAATCGTAACCCATGAAATCGAATTTGCGCGGATCGTTGCCAATCGGGTTGTTTTTATGGACGCCGGTGTTATCATTGAAGAAGGAAATTCAGATAAAATTATAAGAAATCCTGAAAACGAACGGACGAAAGCTTTTCTTCGCAAATTAAATCTTTAACAAACAGCGAGGTTTCAATATGTACGAAAGTAAATCGAAAAGCCCCGAAACGGATGAGCTTTGTAGAGCCATTCTTTCATTGAAGTCAGTCGAAGAGTGTTATCGCTTTTTCGATGATATTTTTACCATCCGAGAAATAAAAGATATTTCTCAAAGGTTGCAGGTTGCCAAACTGCTCCGATCAGGCGCTATTTTTAATGAAATTGTAAAAAAAACCGGGGCATCCACGGCAACTATTGCCCGGGTAAACCGCTGCCTGAATTATGGTGCGGACGGATATAAAATGATTCTGAATCGTTTGGATGAAGAGGAGAAAGAAGAAATCAAAGAATAATTTCTCCCTTGAAAAACCTTCCGACAGTTATCGTATAGAAGCCTTTTTTACTCTTTAAAGGAGAGATTTCTTTTGCTCTCAGCTATTAACTGTTTCCCACCGTATTTTGAACCGCTTCTTCAANNCCTTTTAAAGGAGAACGGATCAATCCATATATTCCATATCCCATTTCTTCCGCTTTTCCGAGCGTTTCCATTAAAACTTTTTTATGAATTTCCGGGTCACGAATCACACCGGCACCCTTTGCGGCTTCCTTTTTCCCGGCTTCAAATTGCGGTTTAATCAGACCGATTACCGTTCCGCCGGAGTCGCCAAACCAATTCCGGATAACAGGCAAAAGAATTTGTAAAGAAATAAAGGACGCATCAACGGTTACCAGTTCAACGGGTTCCGGTAAGCTCTTCAAATCACGGGCGTTCGTCTTTTCCATCGAGACGACTCGCGGATCATTTCGAATCTTCCAATGCAAGATTCCGTATCCGACATCAATCGCATAGACTTTCTTTGCCCCATATTGCAAGAGACAATCTGTAAATCCGCCGGTAGATGCTCCGACATCGGCGCAAATTTTTCCATTGGGGAGATCTGCGCCGAAAGCTTCTAAGGCACCTGATAATTTCTCTCCCCCACGTGAAACAAAACGCGGTCCGGCGTCAAGCGAGATTCGATCATCAGCCGAACAGAGAGTTGACGGTTTGATAACCATATTATCATTCACTCGAACTTTTCCGGCCATGATCAATTTTTGGGCTAAAGACCGGCTTTCCGCTAAGCCGTTCTCCTGAACCAAAACATCCAACCTCTTCTTTTCAGCTTTCACGTGGGACTCCATTATTTTTTAAGCCATAAAGCGATTAGACTCAATAAACAAATTTCAACAACAATCTTTTTTGATACGATTTTTGATGAAATACATCTTACGACGAAATTGTTCGTTCAGCCATATCTTAATTTCATGAAATTTCATCCTTTATGTCTCACCGATTATAATATACATGCTATGGATCGAATAAAACCTTACCTAAAAGCGATGCGTATCAATCAATGGACTAAGAATGCATTTATCTTTGCTCCGTTGATTTTTGACGGGAAATTAACCCATTTTCCTTCATTTCTACGAATTCTGATCGGAACGATCATTTTCAGCGTTCTCTACAGCGGAATTTATGTTTTCAACGATATAGTCGATGTTGAAGCGGACCGTCTTCATCCGCGTAAAAAGAATCGCCCGATTGCATCCGGAACAATATCAATCAGGAATGCTCGGATCTTTTCAATCGCTTTGATAGCATCGGCACTTTTATGCGGCGGTTTCCTCCAATCGGAATTCCTTTTGATCTTAGTTCTGGTCCTCTTTATTAATGTCATCTATACTTTCTTCTTGAAACGAATCCCGATTATCGATGTGATTGCTATCGGAGTCTTATTTCTTCTGAGATTGGCTGCTGGCGTTGTATTAATTATAGTAAAGATATTTTCTCCTTGGTTATACTTGGTCACTTTTATGCTTTCATTGTATTTGGGCTTCGGAAAACGCCGGGCTGAGCTGGCAGCACTAGCCGGCAATTCTTCACAAACCCGTCCGGTCTTAAACGGTTATAACCTCGAATTACTGGATCAATTAATAACGATTGTTTCAAGCGTTACTATTATGGCGTATTCGTTATATACATTTTCCGGAACTACTTTGCCCGGGAATAATTTTATGATGATCACGATTCCGATTGTCATTTACGGGATATTCAGATATCACTACTTAATCCAAATCAAACATGCGGGCGGAGCTCCCGAAGAAGTTCTCTTAAGAGATCGACCTTTACAAGTGACAATTTTGATTTATCTCTTAGCTGTTTGCATCGGACTTTACCTTTATTAATAGGTTAATATGAGTGAGGCACCGGCTAAAGTAATCTTATTCGGTGAACATGCCGTCGTTTACGGAGAACCGGGTATTGCTATCCCTATTTCAGCGCTAAAAACGAGCGCTTTTTTCGAAAACAATATCGATAGTGCTTTTTCGATTCAATCCGCACCGCTCGGGATGGATTTGAATTATCTTGAACTTGCAGACGATCATCCGTTGAAAAAATTAATCGTTCTGCTGATGAAAGAGTTTGGAATTACCTCGTTACCGGAAAAGAAATTGCGAATCGAATCGGCTATTCCGATTGCGTCCGGTTTGGGATCGGGTGCAGCCTGTTCTGTTGCTGTAATTCGAGCCTTTGCCGAGGAATACCAAAAATCGATAAGCACCCAACGGATTTCGGAAATTGCTTTTGAAATTGAAAAAATTTATCACGGAACCCCGTCGGGATTGGATAATACGGTGATCAGTTTCGGAGTACCGATTTATTTTATAAAAAACCAACCGTTTCAATTCATCCGAATCAAGAAGCCGCTAAACCTCTTGATTGTAGATACGGAAATTGAAAGCAACACGGCGGAAGTTGTGAAAGATATTCGGAATCATTACGAAACTTTCTCGCCCCTGATCCATGAAATCGGAGATATTTCTCGGACGGCAAAAACAGCTTTGGAGGACGGTGATATCAAACTGATCGGTGAGTTAATGAATAAAAACCATGAGCTGCTGAAGCGATTAACTGTTTCGTCCCCGGAGCTTGATTACCTATACGAAATCGCCATAGAGCAAGGGGCAATCGGCGCCAAACTTACCGGTTCCGGACGAGGCGGTAATATCATCGCATTGGTTGAAGAAGAAGATCAGCTCGCATATCTTCGACAAGCTTTGCAAAACAAGGGGGCAAAGGTCTTAAATTGATCACATTATTGAAATTAGGCGGTTCGTTAATTACAAATAAAGAAAAACCCCATTCCGTCCGTACAGAGACTATTCGAAGAGTCGGATTCGAGATTAAAGAAGCTTTAGATTCGGATCCGGATATTAAACTGATTTTAGGACATGGGTCGGGTTCATTCGGCCATGTTCCGGCTTCTCGTTACCATACCCTCGACGGGGTTCAGACCCCGAGTGAATGGCGAGGTTTTGCGGAAGTCCATGCCGAAGCGGATGAGTTGAACAAGATTACAGTATCGATCCTCAGAGGCTGTGGATTGCCGACCCTCGGCTTTTCGCCGTTGAGCTCTGTTTTCACCCGGAACAGAAAGGTAACCCGATGGAATATCGATCCTATTTTTCAATCCATTTTGCATGGCTTAATTCCACTCATTTACGGGGATACCGTTCTTGATTCCGCACTTGGTGGTACCATTCTTTCCACCGAAGAGCTTTTTGCGGCACTGGCGATCAAATCGCCGAAACCGGTACGGATCTTGTTGGCAGGAATCGAAGAAGGCATATGGAAAGATTATCAAAGAAAAGATTCTCTGATCAAAGAGATGGATCTTTCCGATCCCGAGAATATGGAAAGAGACTTTATTAAACAATCCGCTTATACCGATGTGACGGGTGGCATGTTGTCCAAAGTTCAATCGATGGAAGAATTAATCAGAAAGAATTTAATTCAGGAAGCTTTAATCTTTTCCGGAGAAAAACAAGGAAACATCAAAGCGGCTCTTTTGGGAGGAACGCCCGGAACAAGAATCTTTCGGTCGGATTAATCGGCATCTTCTATCTGTTCTTTTGCGGAATGATGATTCGACGAATTTACACCTCTTATTCAGGCCGGAGTGAGAAGTTTTCGGTTTATCCTATAAATCGTGGCAAAATAAGAAGCATTAAGTGATAATAAATGTGAATCCGGTATAGGATGAACAACATTCATGTATGGTCAGAGTTCATCGCTCTTTGGTATATTTACGATAAGATAGCCAAAACCGACGATGAATCGATAAAGGGTTTAAGAAAATGAACTATGCATCTGCTTTAAATACTTTCAGAAAAGAAGAGGTTGCAATCGCACCTTACGGGATCCGTTCAAAAGATTCCAAAGGACGACAATTCCCCGAAGAAGATCATGCCTTTCGCTCTTGCTTCCAGCGTGACAAAGATCGAATCATCCATACTACTTCGTTCAGACGATTGGAATATAAGACGCAGGTATTTATAAATGATGAAGGCGATTATTATCGTACTCGTCTGACTCACACACTTGAAGTCGCACAGATCGGAAGAACATTGGCTCGGGCACTGGGAGGGAATGAAGATTTGGTGGAAGCTATCTGCCTTGCACATGACATGGGGCACCCTCCCTTCGGTCATTCCGGTGAGTCCGCGTTGGCAAAAATGATGGTCAATTCCGGCTCTTTCAACCACAATCATCAAACGCTTCGGATCGTAACCAAACTGGAAAAAAGATATGCCGATTTTGACGGATTAAATCTTTGTTATGAAACCTTGGAGGGAATCGCCAAGCATGAGACGGAGTTTAATTTCTCGGATCTGCTGGAATATAATCCGGATTCGCGAGGGCATCTGGAGGCTCAAATTGCCAACGTTTCCGATGAAATAGCTTATTCCGCTCATGATTTAGATGATGGCTTACGCTCGGGAATCATCACGGTTGATATGTGCGAGGATCTGCTGATTTGGAAAACAATCGCGGAGGAAATCCACTGGGTGGGTCCAAAATTGGCAGATTTAGACAGGCATCGTTTTATTAATGCATTAATCAATCTGGCTGTCACGGACACCTTCTATACCTCACAGGAAAAGATTACTTCCGCGAAGATTAAATCAGTGGACGAGTTGC
>DCTP01000095.1:7927-8486 GCA_002329625.1 Leptolinea sp. UBA1437 | reverse complement strand
AGAATGAATTTGAAAGCGGATATGATCATTACCAGGTTATTTGAGGCTTTCCGTAAGGAACCTTCACTTTTGCCGAAACATATTCAAACTACAATTGAGGAGAGGGGAACAGACACCGCCATCTGCGACTACATCGCAGGGATGACTGATCGATATGCTATCGAACAATATCAGAAATTATTTGAACCCTCTCTCCTGCCATAAAGGAGTATAAAATGCCTACAGAAACATCCTATTTAACTTCGGAAGGTGCTCAAAAACTTCAGGAAGAACTCGAATTTTTAAAAGGACCCCGGCGGGCTGAACTTGCCAAACGGTTGCGTTTTGCGATTGAACAGGGAGATCTCTCTGAAAATGCGGATTATTCGGCAGCAAAAGAGGAACAAGCTTTTGTCGAAGGAAGAATCCAAGAGCTTGAAACAATCTTATCCAATGTAAAAATTATCGACGATCTGAAGCGGGAAAAAGGAGTGGTCAACTTGGGTTCAACGGTGAGAATTCAGGAAGAAGATTTCGAGCCGGAAGAATATAAAATTGTCGGACCGCAGGAAGCGGATCC
>DCTP01000095.1:0-7896 GCA_002329625.1 Leptolinea sp. UBA1437 | reverse complement strand
CGGGAAAATCAAATTTAAGATTCTTGAAATCAAATAATTAATCAAAGCAATTCAAAAAAAGAGCCTGCGTAAAATGTCGCAGGCTCTTTTTTTCTATTAATTTAAGCTATTTTTTCCACACTTGAACGTCAAATGTCACTTTATTAAAGTAGCTTTTCTTATCGCTGCTTTCCGTTCCGTATTCCATATCTTTAATCGTTACGATCATCCTCAAATTTTGAGTCTTCACCTCATAATCTCGATTTCGTTCGATCAGATCGAATCTGCCCTTATTTTTCAATCGTTCCAACAATTCATCGTTATTATAAGCATAATCACTCAACAAAAAATGAGTCGGGGTCTGAGAATCTTCCCGATCAAACAGCCAGATCTCAAAAGCCGTAACCGCTTTCGGGTCCGTATTGTTGATCGTTTCGGCAATTCCGATTCCGCATTCTCCGATGAATTTATCTCCTTCATCGAGAGAAAAAGTTTCATCGAAAAAATCATCGCCCAGCTTGTAAATCGTTTGATAGTGAATCAGCGGTTCATCCTCGGATGAAAGATCTTCCTTCGAAATCATCTCGGAAGTTTCGGTTTTTCTATCGCTGTCAGGTTTAAGCGAAAAATCCGAACCAGTGTCTTTCTCTTCTGGATGAATATCCGGTTCGGTATCCGGAATTTGCACTTCTTCGGTAGGTTTTTCCGAAATTACGTCTTCCGGCTGCAAATCTTCAAAAGATTCAAGTTCGGAATCAAACCCGTCTTCATCAAAGAATTCGCTTCCCGATAAATGATCTTCCGAATTCCCAAGATCTTCTTCGGTTTCCGGCGATTCTTCTCTTTCTTTTTGAGTTATATTCACGTTTCCGAATCCGTCTTCACCCGAAATGTCACTTCCCTCAGGCGCATCGGACCGGGGTTTCGTTTGGATCAAGGTTTCCGAAGTATCCGAAGAATTGATTTCATCATTTTCTTCCTCAGTTTCATCTTCAACCCAGGCATCGGATAATTCAAATTCATTTGTCAAGATTCGATCGGCTTTTTTATGTAGATCTTCGTCCTCTTTCGTTTCTCTTGTTCCGATCGGATGTCCTTTCATTTCTTTTCCGAGATCAAATTGATCATCCGTTTTAACCTTCCAAGACGGTTCTTTTTTATTTTGAAACCGAGCGAAAAACCGAGAAGTTTTTTCTTTGACCGAACTGCTTTTACTTGAAACCAAAAACAATACAATCGCTCCAACGAAAATCAATAAGATCAATAAGATGAAAATTTTTCCGATTAATGAGACGCCGCCGGACTCTTCTTGGCTAATCGGTTGATTTGTCTGTTCAGGAACAATTTCGGACCCTTCATAAAAAAGTGTCATATCTCCGACGACTCGGGAAAATTCAAATAAAGCCAACGGATCTGTCAAATCATCTTTTTTAAGTAATGCAATCAGAGAGGGAGCTTCCTCTCCGAGTTGTTTGTATCTCCATTTAGCCCGATCGGTGTTTTTTGTGAAGGCATAATCTTCAACCGTCATCCGAAGATAATCTTCTTTGAGAATTTGGTCGGCATTCTTAAAGCTGTTTGTTTGCTCAGCTCCGATTCCGCTGAGCAGTCCGATCAGAGCAAAACAAATCAGAAATCCGGCAATGATTCCCGTCCAAAAAGGATTTTGCTCAACAAATGCCTTGGCTTTTTCTTTCATCGGGACCTCCACATAGAACTGAATGGGTTCTTAAGCGTTTTTATTTACAAAGCTCTGCAACGATTCGTTATCCCAATTATATTTCCAAATTCGATCGTTTTTATTCGGAATCTTTATTTTCGACTTTCGTCTTGCATTCTATACATTGTAGCGTATCCCGATTCATCTCCACCAACATCCCGCCGCAATTCGGACATTTCTGTTTTACCGGCTTTTTCCACGAGGTAAATTGACATTCCGGATATCCGCTGCATCCATAGAAAATCCTTCCGTTTTTAGAGCGACGAACAATCAGCTCTTTTCCGCATTTCGGACACGGGACATCCAATTTCTCCACTATCTGTTCCGTATAACGGCATTGCGGAAACCCGCTGCAAGAGATAAATTTTCCGTATTTACCGTTTCGAATAACCAGCTCTTTTCCGCATTGCGGGCATTTTCGACCAACTTTCTCCGGTTCCAACTGTGCTTTTGGCAATTCTTTCCGCGCTTGATTCAAAGCCGGTTCAAATTCCTTATAAAAATCTCCCACCACCGTTTGCCATTTTTTCTCTCCGCCGGCTACATCATCCAATTCACCTTCCATCTGAGAGGTAAAACCGATGTTAACGACGTTCGGAAAACTGTTTACCAGTAGATCGTTGACCAAAATCCCGGTTTCGGTTGGGTAAAGACGCTTCGCCTCACGAACAACATATCCTCTCGTTTGGATTGTCGAAAGGATTGAAGCATAAGTAGACGGTCGACCGATACCGTTTTCCTCAAGCGTTTTCACCAGAGTAGCTTCGGTATACCGTGCGGGAGGTTGCGTAAAATGTTGTTCGGGAATTGTATGAACACATTGCAGTTTCTGCCCGACAGCCAACCCTTCGGGAAATTTGGTATTTTCCATTTCATCTACTACCAAATCCTCATCTTTGCTTTCCTCATAAACAGCCAGAAATCCTTGGAATTTCAGCTTTGATCCCGAGGAACGGAAAAGATAATTATGGGCATCTTTGGCGCTGACATCAATCGTCAGTGTATCATACAAAGCGTCCTCCATCTGGGAGGATACAAAACGCTGCCAAATCAACTGATACAGCCGAAAAAGATCCCGATTGAGATAAGGCTTCATTTGTTCCGGGGTTCGGTTTACAGTGGTCGGACGAATTGCCTCATGAGCTTCCTGTGCCCGTTGTGTTTTTGTTTTATAAACCGGCGCTGTTTTGGGAACAAAGCCTGAACCATAGGTCTGCTGAATGTATTTCCGTGCTTCATTTTGGGCGATTTCGGAAATGTTGGTTGAATCGGTTCTCATATAAGTTATCAAACCGGCGGATCCTTCGCTCCCGAGATCAATACCCTCATATAACTGTTGCGCCAGAGCCATAGTCCGATTGGCAGTTAATCCCAATCTTTTAGACGCTTCCTGCTGCAGAGTTGAAGTTGTAAACGGCGCGGATGGTTTCCGGTGTCGAACATTCTTCTTAATCGCATCAATCACATAATCGGCGGATTGAAGATGATTAAGATGAAACTGAACCTGATCTTCGTTATTTAATTCCGGATCGGCTTGATCGATCTTTACCAATCTGGAAAGGAAAGTGCCTTTAATATTTTGGGGTTGAAGTTCAACGGTTATCGTCCAATATTCACGAGGAACAAAATTTTCAATTTCCCGTTCCCGATCGACAATTAGCTTTACCGCAACCGATTGAACACGCCCGGCGGATAAACGACGTTGAACCTTATTCCAGAGTAAAGGACTTAAATTGTAACCGACCAATCTGTCCAAAATTCGACGGGCCTGTTGGGCATCAACCAGATCCATATTAATATCGCGTGGATTCTTAAAAGCTTCCGCAATTGCCGGTTTTGTAATTTCATGAAAGACGACTCTTTCCGTTTTTTTCGGATCAATATCCGCAGCCTCCAATAAGTGCCAGGCGATCGCTTCTCCTTCCCGATCAGGATCTGTTGCTAGATAAACTTCATCGCTGTTTTTTGCCAGCGTTGATAATTCCTTTACCAAAGCTCGCTTTTCATTGGGAACTCGATATTCCGGTGTAAAGCCATTTTCCACATCAACGGATAAAGTTGATTTTTTTAGATCACGGACATGACCGATCGAAGCTTTTACAATATATCCTTTCCCCAGAAAGTTCCCGACGGTTCGCGCTTTCGCCGGCGATTCCACAATAACCAACTTCTGCCCAATTCCTCGGGTTGTATTTGTTCCGTTTTTCGAACCGTTTATTTTTTTAGGGTTTGGATCTTTCGAATGAGTTTTAGCAACAACTTTTTTTGAATTTGCTTTTTTGGCAGCTTTCGTTATTTGAGGCTTTTCCAACCCTTCATGAGCCGCTGTTTTTCCGATTAGACTGAGTTTTGAATTGCAGACAGGGCAGGTTCCCTTCGTGATAGGTCTCCCGTTTGCGGTATATTCTGCGACCGGATTTTGAATTTCTCTTTTTTGTTTACATTTCAGGCAATAAGCTTCCAAACTTTTCTCCTATAAATATGCGGTTAAATTGTTTTTCTTTAAAAAATCGACAATTTCACGTACTCTTTGTGTTTCGGATCGCGGACAAACCAATACGGCTTTTTCCGTCTCGATGATGATCATATTCTTTACCCCAATGGATACAATCATTTTCTCTTTATTTTCGGAACACGCCAAAACTCCGTCGGAATCAATCGAATGAAATTTACAGTTTATGATGACATTCCCGTTTTCATCGGGAGGTATCACATCAAATAAAGATTCCCACGATCCAATATCATTCCACCCGAGATCGTAAGTCGGAAGAAAAACGACATCGGTTGTCTTTTCCAAGACACCATAATCGATGGTTGCCGGCTCAATTAATCTCCAGGTTTTTTCCATGGTATCGGTATAATCCGGCCGATCGATAGTCGCGTTGATTATATCCAACTTTTTCGAGAGATCTGGGAGAAACATCGCTATTTCATTCAAAATCCGTCGGCTTGACCAAACGAATATTCCCGCATTCCACCAGAATTTTCCGGAATGAACAAAATATTCCGCGGTTTCTTTATCCGGTTTTTCTCGAAATTGTCCAACATGGTACAAATCATAACCAACCGGTATTTTTTCTCCCTGTTCGATATATCCCATTCCGGTAGAAGGAAAGGACGGTTTCACCCCCAATGTTACTAAGTGTTGATCTTTTGCAGCCTGGTATCCATTCTCGAGTAAAGCTAAAAATTGTTTTTCATTCAGAACAAAATGATCGGACGGTATCACAGCCATGATTGAACCGGGCATTCTCTTTTCCAAGTGAATCGCCGCCAATCCGATTACACTGGCGGTTCCCCGAGGCAAAGGTTCAATCAGGTAATTTTCTTCCGGTATGTTATTACATTGTTGTTTCAGTTTCGCAGCCTGGTCTTCTGTGGTTACGACCAATATATTCTCAAAAGGTATCTTTTCCGTCAATCTGGAGACAGTCATTTGGAACATGGTCTCATCTTGTGCAAATTTTAACATTTGTTTGGGATGATCTTTTGTGGAAAGCGGCCAGAGACGCGTTCCTCCGCCACCTGCCATAATCACGGCATAAAAGTCATTTTCCATTTTTCCTCCATTGCCTGTCTTCCTGTCCGGTTTGAAATTCTTATGAATAATGCCATTGAATCCGTCTTTTATCAAGGCTTAATCAGAATTTCACTCCGATAAAGAAATTCTCATTTGTTTTTGTTCGATATGAAATATTAAAAAAGAGATAAATATTTTCGGTAAGTCTGCGGGGCTGTCTCCTGCACAAATCCCTTCAATTCCAGCATGGTCAATATCGATGAAGCCTTTCCTGCGGTAAGTCCCAATCGTCTTGAAATTTCATCGACATGCAGCGCTTCGACATCGATTAAATCCAAGATTTTCTGTTCCAATGGATCCTCAAACGATATCTGGATTTTTTTATTCAGAGCTACTGGATTGACGGATTCATAAGATTCAATGAACTCCAACAATTCCTCTTTCTGAAGTAAAGGTCGAGCACCGTCCCGGATCAGGCGGTTTGTTCCGATCGACTGTGGTGCATTTAAGTTCCCCGGTAATACGAATACTTCGCGCCCCTGTTCGGCGGCAAAACGTGCCGTAATTAAGGAACCGGATTTCTCCCCCGCTTCGATAATAATACATGCGCTGCATATTCCGGAAATGATCCGATTCCGCGGAGGAAAATTCGTCCGTTCTGGAGCCGTTCCGGGTGGATAATCGCTGATTAAAGCACCGGATTCCGTTATGTTCTTAGCTAAGAGCCTGTGTTCCGGTGGATAAATTACATCCACACCGGAGCCGAGAACAGCCACTGTTTCACCGCCGCAGTTCAAAGCAGCCTGATGAGCGACACTGTCAATCCCGCGCGCCAATCCAGAAACAATGACGACTCCACGGGATGCCAAAAAAGCGCTGATTTCCCGTGCCATTTCGCTTCCGTAAGCGGTCATTCTTCGGGTGCCGACAATCGCGATGCAATTTTTATCTTGCCCCGGCAGTGTCCCTTTAAAATAGAGAACAGGCGGAGGCGTCGCGATGAGTTTTAAGAGAGCGGGATAATTGTCATCCATTCGGGTTACAACCGATATCCCCGATCTTTGAATTTTGTTCAACAGGTCTTCCGGAGAATTTTTTTCACGAAAATCAAGAATTGCTTTGATTTGTCGTTCATGGACTCCTGCAGCTGCCAACTCGATCGGCGTTGCATTCCAGGCCACCTCGAGTGATGAAAAATAATTTAATAAAAGTTGAAAACGAACCGAACCAAAACCTTTGATATGATTAAATGCCACCCAATAAGCCAATTGGTCGGGCATTTTGATTTATATCCATTCCGGTAGATTAACTACCATTTTCTTTTCTTCAAGATTTATTTCCCGAATCACTTCCGGAATGCCGGCAGCCAGTACTTCTGTTTGATCCTCTTTTTCGATGACATACACATCGTTTGCACCGGTCTCCAAAATTTCCTTCACTTTACCGATCCGCGCACCGTTTATCTCAAATACATCCAGACCGATTAATTGATGAAAATAATATCTACCTTTGGGGAGTTTCGGCAAATCGATTTTTTTCACAAAGACAAATTGATTGCGTAACTCCGAAGCTTTTTCGGGACTTTCGATTTCAACAAATTGAACCAAAAAAAACGGAGGCATAGAACGAGCAGATTTGATGACCATGGGATCCCGACTCGTCCCGACAAAAACCTTCCTTCCGGAACGAATCCGTTCGGGAAAATCCGTCATCGGATCCATAATTACAGCGCCGTTGATGCCATGCGATCGATGAATTTTTCCGATACAAATAAATTCAGGCTCGTCAATATTTGACGAGCCTTGTTGATTGAATTCCTGTTGATCCCGATGACTTTTCGCCTTCACTGTGAAATCCAACGATTAAGAATCGGGTTCTATTACATCCAACGAAATTTGCCTGCCATCTCTTGCGGAAGCGACTCGAAGCAATAAACGGATGGAATTGGCAACCCGTCCACCCTTGCCGATAATCCTGCCCATGTCTTCCTTGGCAACATGCAGCTCTAACCGCACTCGGTTACCGCTTCGCTCCTGTGTGACGCGAACACTGTTGGTATCTTCAACCAGTGAAAGTGCGATGTATTCTACCAAGTCCTTGGCAAAATCACCCTTATTGGAAGAACTTCTCTGCATTTTGACATCTTCTTTGTGCTGCATTATGACTTCAGCGCAGCTTCACGTGTTTTTACATTGACTTTGCGTTGAGCATAATAATTATTTGCTTCTTCCATCAATGCATCGATTGACTCACCCTTTTTGTAGCGTTCAAATCGGTCCATTAATCCTACGCTTTTAAATAATTTTACAACAGATTCACTCGGCTGAGCTCCGTTGCTCATCCAGTAGTAGATTCTGTCTTCCTTCACCTGAAAAGTGAACGGTTCTGTGCGAGGATTATAAGACCCGAGAATTTCAAGAAACCGACCATTCCGCGGGCTCTCTTTATCTGCGGCTACAATTCGGTAGCTGGATTGATTTTTCAAACCATTTCGGCGTAATCGAATACGAACCATTTTAAATTTTTTCTCCTGTTCCTTCTTTTTTGACTTGATTATTCGCTGTTGCTTCTCTGAGATGAGGGTTGCGCTGAAGGAATGCGCAGGGTCTAAAAATCATCAGAGCCAAAACCAATCAGCGAAACAGATTGGAAAGACCCCTTCCACCTGTTTTTTGCA
>DCTP01000127.1:18000-18194 GCA_002329625.1 Leptolinea sp. UBA1437 | reverse complement strand
GTCAGTTTGGTCTGCATGATGGTTGTGATTACAACTAGAATCGCCAAAACCGGTATGCCGAAAGAGATCCCCTGAATGTACAATCTTTCAGGCTGCCCCAAATTCATCCACAAGAAATTCGGATTGATCGGGAATATTTCACCGATTTGCAAAAAGCCGGAAAAAGCGCGTTTTGTCAAATCCAACATCCCCAA
>DCTP01000127.1:919-17935 GCA_002329625.1 Leptolinea sp. UBA1437 | reverse complement strand
TTTCTCCTGGTTTCCTTTGTATTTCTCCATCATTTCAAGGTATTCGGGAGATTTTTGCAGTTCCATCATTTTGGTTGAGCTTTGGATCTGCTTTCGCATCAGCGGGTAGGTGATCAGTTTAATCAAGACCGTAAATAAGACGATCGCGACTCCAAAATTACCGACCAGTTTATAGATGTAAAGCAAAATATTCAGAAAGATATTTACAAAAGATTGCCACATAGTCATTTCCTCCTATTTCGCCGGTGTTTCTGTAACGGTTTCTTGGCTGACTTCCGAAGTCGGTGCAACGACAGTTGTTTGGACTGGCTCGGCATACCACCAATCTTCTTTCAGATCCGATGTATAACTTCTTAAAAGCGCATCTCCGGGGATCAAACCGGTCACAAATGATTCACCGATAACGACCGGCGAACTCATTGTTTTGCCATTAATCAAACGGCTGTTCACCGATTTTCCGTCCGTATCATAGACCAGGAGGTTGCCATCTTCCGCGACTGCTAAAAGATTCCCGTTTGGGAGCAGAATCGGATCAGCAATAAATCCCACTTTATCGGTGGATACAGCTTTAATTTGCCACACAGATTTCCCGGTTTCCAACTCATTGCAATAAAGATAGCCGGCCATATCCGCGACGATAATCTTGTCCCCGATGATCAGTGGTGATGCCCAAATTTCACCGTTGGTCTGCATAACTGTTTCTATTTCCTGAGTTGTCGGATTGAAATAAGCAACTTCTTTCCCCAACGTTCCAAAATAGATCCGATCATTCGAAAGCACCAATCTTCCCATCACTGCGCCATTTATCGAAAGCGTTTTCTCAATTGATCCGGTTTTTTCATCCAAAACCAGGAATCGTTTATCGAGTGTCGTGACATAGACCTTTCCGTCTGACACGAAAGGACTGACCCATATTTCAGTGGAAAGATCTGTTTGCCAAACAGGAACGCCCAAATCATCCAGAGCGTAAGCGTAGACCGAACCGTTATTTGAAGCGATGAAAAGCATGTCGTCTGCGATTACCGGAGAGGCGAGGATTTTATTCTTGTTCGTCTCCAGGGAAATCTTGGTAATCAGTGTTCCATCATTTTGGTTCAAAACATGAACTTCGTTTTGATACGTCCCGGCATAAATTTTCCCATCATAAATCGTGGGAGCGGCAAAAAACATCATCCCATTTTGGGCTTCTGCCGGATATCTCCAGAGCAATTTTACCTTAGAAACGGCTTGAACAGAAGAAGTGTATGCGACATAAACGGTCTCGTCATCGGCTGCTAGTCCTGGCCAACTGACTGCATTGCTCAGTGCTGAATTTCCAGCACATCCGCTGAGAATCATCGTTGTTAAGATCATCAGCAATAATAATAAAAATTGTTTTTTTCTCTTCATTGAATTTCCTTATCGGAGGATTCTTTACGGAACCGGGTCAAATCCGCCGGGGTTGAACGGGTTGCAACGCAAAACACGCCAAATTGCCATTGGTACGCCTCTGAATGCTCCGTATTTATAAATCGCTTGATAAGCATAATGAGAGCAGGAAGGGTAAAATCGGCAGGTGTTTGCGGGCAGCAACCTGGATATTGTATTTTGATAAATACGAATCAATATCAAAAAGAAAAAACGGGGCAAATTTAAAATACGGAATGGAAGCTCGCGCAGGCGAGGTTCGCTGGCATAAGCATCCTGTGAACAATCACATTCTTTTCTTCTGAAAAGAGAGGAAATTGCCCGAATCATTTTATCTTTTTGTGTGATATGAATCATCTTATTGCGAAGAAGGCTGCAGAACTTCGGCTTTTTTCAACAAATTGTAAATTGCTTTAGAAACGTTTTCGATATCGGCTGCTAAAATCGGCTTGCGGGCAATCAAAACCAGATGATAGTTGGGTTTGATTTGATCCATATACGGTTCGATGGCTGCCCGAATCAGGCGTTTTGATCGATTTCTGGATACAGCGCCCCCTACGGATTTGGTGGCAATAATACCAATTTTCGATTCTCCAATGTCCGGATCCAATAATGTGGTTAATACCACGAGAGGGTGAGAAAAAGATTTCCCTCTTTGTCTCACCCTTTGGATATCATCTGAGCGATTCAGACGCTTTTTACGTTTCAATTTAGCAGATGCTCCACTATACGTGGATAGTTCTGTTTAAAAATTTGTTGCGAAAAGTCATTGTTCTAAAACTACCAGCGAATACGCTTTACATGATTATTCATCGAAACGGTCAAGCTATGGCGGCCGCGGGCTCGACGTCTCT
The DNA here is from genome assembly GCA_002329625.1 of Leptolinea sp. UBA1437. Taxonomy (GTDB): domain Bacteria; phylum Chloroflexota; class Anaerolineae; order Anaerolineales; family Anaerolineaceae; genus Flexilinea. The sequence goes on along the minus strand of DCTP01000127.1, from coordinate 15,674 downwards.
TTAGAACATCTCGACCGCTCGCTGTTTCCATCCGTTCACGGAAACCATGCACACGAAGGCGACGTCGTTTTTTGGGTTGGTAAGTTCGTTTGGTTGACATTTACTTTCCTTTCAATATTTGAATAACGGCAGAGATCGGTGAATGGGTTCCCCCAGGGCTTCAGTTCAGGCTTTTCAAAAAATTTATCCTAAACGCTTTGAAAAACCGGCACATCCCGGCATGCCACCCCTCTCGCCATCATATTTTTCTTTTATAGCCAAAGAATTATATCTTAATCCATAAGGACGGTCAAACATTTGGTACATGAGGACTACGAGAGTGTTTCGGAAACCGAAAAGAGGAAGATGTTTCCAGATAAGGGATTCATTCTCTGCGGTACCCCGGAACCCNNTCCGGATGGGAATTCCCATCCGGATTTTTTTAAAAGTCTTAGTGAACAATGATTAGTAACAGCGCCAATTCACTCTGTCCGAGAATAAACTGCCGGTCATATATAAGCCCAAATCCGAGAAATTCACTGCTACATTAGCAGCTCCGTCACTGTTGGTCTGACTGATCAGATTGGTGAGCCAGATTCTGCCTACCAAAGTCACGATTTCACCCGGACCGAGTGCAACCTTATTTCCGTGCGGAGCGACGGATGAGAGCCAGTAGAAGGCAATCGGAGCACCACCGTTGACGGCTACGGAACCTGGCAGGTTAATAAAACCGGTCTTTGCTCCGTCATTGCGCAGACGAACCTGCATGACTGCAAATTTTCCGCATTTTTGATATAAGCCAACGACTGCTTTATCATACGTGTTATACCATCCGGAAGGTTCGATCGGATTATCCGCATCTTCCATCCAATCCAACGGTTTCAACGGGACAATCTTCGCATCGCATAGTCCGGCGGGCCCCGGAATGCTTTCCATAACTCCGGTGATCATGGCCGGGTTGTACCCGAAACGCCAGTTCACATCCAAATCGGCACCGCCGGAAGTCTCGGTAACCGGATTGGTCAGATCGTTGATGATTGCTTCGAAACGGATCTTGTCCCCCGGTTTTACTGGAATGGCTTTGCCGGGTGTACAGTAATCACCGCCAAAAGGATACCCTTCAGAACCGAAGCGTGTATAACGGCAGGTGTAATTCGAATAGGATGTTCCTTCCACATAAATTTGTGCAGGGACTAGGCAGTCAGGCCCATCGGTTGCCGGGACTTCAATATCGGCTTTGAAGGAAGCTTTCCCGCCGCATTGTTCATAAATGCCTTTCGTCGTAACAACGTCTACGCCTTCTGTCGCGCATAAATCTTTTATACGTGTAGCAACATCTTCCGGATCCGTTCTGGTAATCGGAGTTTCTAATGCGCCATGAGGAGTCTTTGAATAGTTGATAGTAGCGCTAGTAAGAGGAATCGTACTTGCATTTAAAATGTCTGGAATTTCGACATAGCCGGTTAATACTGCGTTCCCGCTTGCATCCAAATAGACTTTGCTGCAGGCATCCCCATATTGAGATTTACAGTTCTGTAGTTCGTAATCGATATCATTGATTTTCACAATTACAGATTTCACAAATATCATATTGGGCGTCCCGGTCGTTGCGTCGTCATCGGTTCGATTTAGACCGATTACAATCTTGACTTTTCCGTCTCCGCAAGCAACATATTCACCGGAAAGTGAAGTGATTGAATCGATGATCGATTTTGCCTGTAAATCGACACCTTTCTCGCCTTCAACAGTGACTTCGTCCGTTAATTCAGCCGTTGGAGCTGGATTCTCAACACTTTTGGCTTCGAATTCAGTCATATCGACTGCTTCCGAATCCACACCGGCTAAAGCAAGATCTTGGGTCGTCCAGTCTTCAATTGCGCCAAAATAACCGGAGACTTCATCCTCGCTTAATTCCTGTGCAAATACGGGGAATATGGATATGCTCAGGAGTAATACCAGAGCCAATAAGATGGAAAGTGTTTGTTTTTTCATTAGATTATGACCTCATTTCTTTCGAAATAATAATTTTTGTTTCCGTTCCCCAATAATTTGGGCTTGCTTTTTTATGTTGCAATATCAATGCCATTTATCGATTTTTCTTTAATTTTCCGGAAAACTCTTTCGGAAAATATTTAACCGATGTCTTCTATGCGTGCAGGAATCGCGCCAAAATTAAGATTTTTGAAAAATGTCTGAAAATCTCTTCAGAGAGGGACGATTGATTCGATCTATCGAGTAAAAAAAGAGGCGGGATATCACTTCTCCCGCCCCCTATTTTTCCCGCTGAACAGACCATTATTGATTTCGATTACTCAGCCAATCGACTAACAGACGAACCCCAAAACCGGTAGCACCCGGGACGGAATAATCGGTCGCTTCGTCAAGGTCCGCGACACCGGCTATATCTAGATGCGCCCATGGAATCTCATCGGATACAAATTCTTTCAGAAACATTCCCCCGGTTACAGGAGAAGCCAGACGACCGCCTGAATTTTTAATATCCGCATCTTTTCCTTTAATCAATTTGGCATAATCTTCATCGTTAGGAAGTTGCCAAATGCGTTCCCAAGTTCTTTCTCCTGATTCAAACAATTCCCGGTATAAGGATTGATTGTTTGTGAGTACTCCGGCTCGTACGTGCCCGTATGCGACGGCACAGCCGCCGGTAAGAGTTGCCAGGTCAACGATGGCTTGTGGGCTGAAATTTTGTTGAGCATAAGTCAATCCATCTGCCAACACCAATCGTCCTTCCGCGTCTGTTGAGATCACCTCGATGCTTTTACCGGAGAGACTGATCAGAATATCATCCGGACGATAAGAATTTTGGCTCAGCATATTCTCTGCTGCGCAGATGATTCCGATGATCGGGGTCGCGATTTTCAGCTGAGAAGCGGCTCTCAAAACCCCTAGAACAGCCATCGCTCCGCACTTATCATATTTCATCCCAACCATGCTGTCGCCGGGTTTAATCGAATAACCGCCCGAATCAAATGTGAGCGCTTTGCCGACCAAAACCACCGGTTTTTCCTTTTCGGTTCCTTTATATTCGAGGATGATCATGCGGGAGGGTGTTTTACTTCCCTGGCCAACTGCCACGATGGCGCCGGCTCCCATTTCGGTTAATTGTTTATCATCCAAAATTTTGCAATTCAAGCCGAATTGTTTTGCAAATTTTTGTGCTCGTTCGGAAAGTGTCTGCGGGTTGATAACCGCAGCCGGTTCATGTGCCCATTCCCGTGCCATATTCACCGCATCACAAATCGTCTTACAGGTTTGCAGCAATATTTCTTCGGAAGGGTCAAGATAAATGACGGAATTGACCGGATCCTCTTTTTTCTTGTACTTATCAAAGGAAAATGAACCCAACAACAATCCTTCCAATAAAGCTTTATGATCTCTGTCATCCAGATCGGCGGGAATTTGAAGCGCCGCGGTTTTGATGCCGTTCTTTCTAATCCATTTTGCGATGATTCCTCCAAGAGAACGATACGAATCGGGGTTGATTTTTTCGCCCGTATAGAAAGAAACGGTTGTTTTCGATTTTTCTTTTTCGACGACCAAATCCCCTTTTTCCTTTAGCAACTCGCTTTTTGCTCCGCTGACGATCTGCAACCGGATCGCTCCAGCAGGGATTTTTAAGGATGTTTTAATCTCAATATCGTTTTTTGTGTCCATCATGTCTCTCATTTTTCCTCTTTGTTTTCTACCTGTTTATTGATCAAAAATTGTTATTTCGCAAGAACTGTTTGATCGGAAAAGAAAAATTCCCGATCATTTCCAATAAAATTTCTCTCCTTTTTCGAAAAAGGAGAGAAATTTCGAGGTTTTGTTTTCAATCCCTTATTCGGCTATTTTTAAATCCCTGGCTGCTTTCACTTCGTCCATTCGTCCGAAGGGCGTTTCGGTTGGTGCCTGATGCAGCAATTCGGGATTTTCACGGGCTTCTCTTGCAATCGTTTTCATGGCTTTGATGAAATCATCCAGCGTCTCTTTGCTTTCGGTCTCTGTCGGTTCGATCATCAAAGCCTCATGGACGATTAATGGAAAATAATTTGTCGGCGGATGAAATTTGTAGTCCATCAAACGTTTGGCAACGTCCAATGCCCGTATCCCGGGTGCGTCCGGCCATTTTACATCCAGAACGAATTCGTGCATGCAGGTGCGATCATATGGCAGCGGGTAATCCTGTTTCAATGCTTCCATCAGATAATTGGCGTTTAAAGTGGCATATTCGGCGACTCGTCGGAGACCTTCCGCTCCCAACATCATACAATAACAATAAGCCCGGACAATAATTCCGAAATGCCCCCAGAAAGATCGCAGCATTCCGATACTTTTTTCGGGCATGCGGTATCCGTAGAGCGGGGGTACTTCTTCAGTTGCTTCTTCCAAAATATCTGCGATCGGACCCGGTAGATATGCTTTCAATTGTTCCGTACAGCAGATGGCACCGGCGCCCGGTCCCCCACCACCGTGAGGGGTGGCAAAAGTTTTATGCAGATTGAAATGCATGACGTCGAATCCCAATTCGGCCGGTTTAACGATCCCCAGCAAAGCATTCATATTGGCGCCATCGCCGTATACCAGTCCGCCGGCTTGATGAACGATGCGGATTACTTCGACGATGTTTTCATCAAACAATCCGAGGGTATTGGGATTGGTAATCATAATACCAGCCAATCGTTCGTTGCATTTGGATGTGAGATCATTCAAATCGATATTGCCGCGTTCATCGGTACGGACCGCAAGGCATTCAAATCCGCTCATGACGGACGAAGCCGGATTGGTCCCGTGTGCGCTATCCGGAATCAGCATTATCTTTCGCTGTGTTTCCCCGCGGTCGCGGAGCGAAGCAGCGATCATCTTCACGCCGCCGAATTCCCCTTGCGCACCGGCGGCCGGCGTGAGGGAACAAGCCGGGAATCCGCTGATTTCTTGTAAAATGATTTGCATTTCATAAAGAATCAGGACTGCTCCCTGTACCGATTCGATCGGTTGCAGAGGGTGCAGATTGGCAAATGCGGAAATGCGGGCGGCTTTCTCACAGATTTTTGGATTGTATTTCATGGTGCAGGAACCTAGCGGATACATTCCGTTATCCAGAGAATAATTAAGACGGGATAGACGAGTGTAATGACGGACGACGTCTACTTCAGAAAGTTCCGGCAGCGGCAGATCTTTTCGTTGGAGAGACTCCGGCAGATCGCTTGACGGTACGTCCGATGAAGGGAATCGAAACCCTTTTCTGCCAGTGGCTGAAAGTTCAAAGATCGTTTTCTCAGTGGCGTCCATGATGCTCTCCTTCCTTCAGCATTTCACAGAGATCATCAATATCTTCCTTATTGATCATTTCCGTCACTGCAATCAGCATAGCATTCCCCAGCATCGGGTATTCTTCTGAAAGATCATATCCGCCGATCATTCCGTGATCGAGTAAATGCTGATTTATATCCGACGGTGGCTGAGGACAGGATACAACAAATTCGTGGAAGAAAGGTCGTTGATTCAAGATACGATATCCGTGAATCTTACTGATCTCCTTTGCGGCATAATGCGCTTTATCGTAGCATAATTTCGCCACTGCCCGTAACCCATCGCGGCCGAGTAGCGAAAGATAAATGGCTGCGGTCAATGCGTTTAAACTCTGATTGGAACAAATATTGGAAGTGGCTTTCTCACGTCGAATGTGTTGCTCGCGGGCTGTTAATGTCAGCACATATGCTCGCTGCCCCCGGTTGTCCACTGTCTCGCCAACGATTCTTCCGGATACTTTACGGATCAATTCTTTTCGTGTGGTAAATATTCCGAGATAAGGACCGCCGTAAGAAAGTGGGATTCCCAAAGGCTGGCCTTCACCGACGACGATATCAGCCCCCATCTCACCAGGAGTTTTCAGCAGTCCTAACGCAATGGGGTTGATACAGACACAGAGTAGTGCCCCTTTTTCATGGACGGCTTTTGCAAGCTCGGAAAAATCCTGAATCTGCCCGAAGAAATCCGGATATTGAACCAAGACCAGCGCTGTATCCATATCAATTTTCTCTTCCAACTTTTCCGGGCTGATTTCATCAAGGGATGTGGCTTTCGGACATTCAATCTGCATTCCGTCAAAATCCTGCAGATAGGTTTTCAAGGTTAATAAATAATGGGGGTGCAATCCCGCCGAAACCAGAATTTTTTTCCTTTTCCCATGGTACTGGTGATAAGCCAGGACGCCGGCTTCAGCACAGGCAGTTGCACCGTCATAATGAGAGGCATTAGCGGCTTCCATACCGGTTAATCGAGCCATCAGGCTTTGATATTCGTAAACAGCTTGTAATGTACCCTGCGAGATTTCCGGTTGGTAAGGGGTATAAGCGGTATAAAAATCGCCGCGACTGATGAGATTATCAATTGCAGCGGGAATATAATGATGATAAGCACCGGCACCGGTGAAACAGGCTGTATGATCCAGGGAAAGATTGGCTGATGAAATTTCATCGAGCAGAAACGTGACTTCCGGCTCCGTCAATCCCGGTTGTAAATTCAATTTCGGAAAACGATATTTTTCCGGAACGACATCAAATAATTCGTTCAGATCTTTTTTCCCGATCGCTGCCAGCATACTTTCACGATCGGCGTCCGTATGCGGAATAAACATGGTTCAGCCTCGATCTTCGCAATATTTTCGGTATGCGTCTGCGTCCATTAAATGAGAAGTATCAAACCCTGTATCGCTGCTTAATTTGATCAGCCAGGCTTCTCCGAAAGGATCCCGATTTAGCAGCTCGGGCGAATCGACTACCTTGTTATTAATCTCCGAAACGGTTCCCGCGACGGGAGTGTAGATATCCGATGCGGCTTTGACGGATTCAATGGTTCCGATATTGTCTTCCGCCGCAAGTGAATCCCCGACGGAAACGCTGATTTCGACAAATACAATGTCAGAAAGCGAATCCTGCGCATAATCCGAAATTCCGATTGTGGCTTTATTTCCCTCGACCGAAACCCATTCGTCATTCTTTGAATAAAAATAATTTGGATGAATATTCATTGATTTCCCTCCGCTTATTCATTTTTCTTTATTATAAGTGGATTCGAATAATATTTATAGCGAATTCGCAGACACTTAACAAATTAAGGAAGACATCGTCATTCCTTTTGGGTATAATAATGGAAGGAGAGGATTGTCAAAAGGAGGAATATATGTCCATTAAACTCTTGGATAACAGCCTGGAATTAGAAATTTTCCTCGATAAAGAAGATTCGGAATTTGAGGACAATATTTGCCTAAGATTTATAGAGGACTGCCCGGAAGATGAGAAAGTTTTTTACGGCGGTGAAACGAATATTTATATTACGCGCGATCAAGCGTTGCAAATCGTTAAAGCGTTGGGCGCTGTTCTGGAAGAAGCGAACGAATCAAATTGATTTCGAAAAAAAGCTCGGTGTCTTCATGAAAATATCGAGCTTTTTTATTTTCAGTGCTTTTCCTTCCGATTTAAAAATCATTGAAAAACAGAAGTATCGATGAGCTGTCGGCCGTTATCCATTACGAGTAACCCGAAGATTCTTTCAACGGCATGAGCAAGCGTATTGTTTAACTGTCCCCGTTCCGGCGGAAAATCTGCTGTTTGAATTCCGGAACCGGCGAGTTTTTCCAAACAACTGGGGCGGCACCAAAACATAGATCCGGCGGGATATTCGAAATAATAATCATGTAGCGGGATATTCAACAGGCTGGCAAGGGTTTCTAAATTCTTCCGATTGGTAAATGTATCAATATCCACCCCGCTAAGAAGAAACCCCTTTGGAACGACCATACCAATTTTGGCATTTTGCCGCATCAACCGTAAAATTTCGTTCACCCGCTGTTCGGAACCGAGCAGTTCCCAGAAAAGGTATTGTCTTCGATTCTCACCCGCCGAAAGATGAGTCGATTTCTTTGAATGGAGTTTACAGAGAAATTGATAATTGAATGGGGAAATTACCTGAAAAATCTCCAGGAATGGAGCGATATCTCGTCCGCGATTGGGAGCGATATATATATGGGCGTTCGGAAAATTCCCTTGAATTTCCGTTCGGAAATTCTCTTGTTCTTCCGGTAAAGAGACAAAAAGATCGAAAGGTTCTGGAATACTTGATAGTTGTTCAGCTATTTCAGGCCACAGATCAACATAAAAAAGGTGTAGGACAACAGCGATCTCGGATTTTTTTTCAATTTTCTGACCGAATAACTTTGTTTGCAGTACTTCCGGTGACACTGGGGAAGAACTTGCCGGACGGGGGCGGAATATATCCGAATGATTCAAACCGACAATCTTGGCAGTGGCGGTCAAAAAATTGCGTATTTTCGGGAGAAAATGAACTTCGGAATTTGAGAAAATTGCTTTGACCTGGCGACAATGGCAAATGAATTTCCAACCTTTGCTTGATGCGATGTCGGAAAGCTGAAAGGCAGCTTGTGACAGCATGCGTTGGCTTCTCATTCCTTCATTGAAAAAGGCGTTTGGTTGACCGCGTTCCGAGCTGAGAGATTCATCGAATGTCATTTATTTTGCCTCCGACCTATTTGTTCTTGATGCTCATATTTCGTTATTCGTTCCTATGAGATCCGAATGCGGTTCGTTTTTTATGGGCTCATCCGGAAAAATCTCCGAAATCATTTTCCGAAAAATAATATCCTGTGAATACCTCTCCGTAACGATCTGTCTTCCAGCTTTTCCGATTTTTTTTCTGAGGTCTGCATCTTCTATCAAACGACTGAGTTTGGCTTCCCATTCGTCCGAAGTTTCGGCAAGAAAACCGTTTTGACCTTCCCGAACAATATAGAACGACTCACCGACCGGACTGGCAACCACCGGTAGTTCTCCGGCCATATAAATCAGCATTTTCATGGCGCATTTTCCCCGTTCCGCGGGAGTGTCAAAAAGCGGCATGATCCCGATATCCATTTTTTTGACAATTTCCGGAATATCGTCATCCGAATATTCCGGAATTTCAAGTATATGCAGTTTTTCGATTTTGCTCAGAGGAATCGGCTGATTTTTTGATCCGGCGATCAATAACTCAAAATCGATGCCGGAAGCAAGCATATTCTTTAACGGGTCGACTACAATTTCCAGTTGATTCAGGGTTGAAGGGCTTCCGATCCAACCGATCCGGATCGGAGTATGGGGTTCCTGGTTGGCTTCGACGGAATATTTTTCAATCGGTATACTGCTGGGCAATAAAATCGTCGCAGGATTGATCGCTTTCGCAAAGTCATAAAGCGCATGGCTTCCGGCAAATACTTTCCACGCGTATTGAATCGTTCCGCGGGTTTTTGATTCATGCTTCACATAGAGAGCGTCATCATAATCGAAAATGATTTTTGAATTTTGTTTCGCCAAGTATCGCATCGCCCGGGGAGGTAAGAGCACAGACTGAAAGAAAATCACATCGTAACGGGATTGTCTTCTTAAGATCCGCAAGACCTGAAACCAATAATACGGTAATCCGAGTCCATGGATCAGCGATCGAAAGATCAAATCGGTTATTTTTTGTTTTCCGAAGACCGATCGATCCAATCGTTCGAGCCAACGTTGTACGGCCGCGGCATTAATCTCCATCCAATCATAGGAAACACCCGCCTCCGAAAGAGACGGAAAAAACCGTTTTGCTCGGACAATGCCGCTTGAAAAATAAGGTGTACAGTTCCCGACGAAAAGGATGTTCAAAAGATTTCCCCGCGGTTGATCAATCAGATTTGAATTTGATTATAACGTGAGATTCTTATTCAAATCCATTCACCGGTCGTCTTAATAACACAGTTGCACTCCGGAATGTATGAAGGCGGCTTTACAGGTGCCGTCGCTGGCGAATGAAGCAAAAGTACCACCGAGGAAATTTTCTAAGATCAAGTTCTTTATCAGACAGTATCTCGAATGCGATTTTGAGAGCATGATCCGGATAAATTCCGCCATAATATGCTTATTCGGTGCGCCTTTGGTTGCGAAACAGTCGAAATAAGGCTAATCCGGTTAAACCACCTTCGCAATCATTTGAATAAAATTAAAGTACTTACCGCCTTCCGCTTCCATCATTTTGATATCACCGGCGACAACAGGATGGTAGGCGGTTAGCCATTCGCTCCACGCCTGTTTACAACAATCCATTTCGCGAATATCTTCAATTTCAATATTCTCAGTTTTTTGCCACAGAGCTTTCCACCAGTCCATTGAACGAATTGTTCTTGCGACTTCATCATTCCAGAATGGCTGCATTTCTTCGGGAACATTTTCTCCAAATTCATATTTTATACCCGGAATTGCCACCGCGATATAGCCGCCTTTTTTCACAAATCGCATAAGCGACGGAAGCATTTCCTCCGTATCGCCAAAATAATGATAAGCGTCGACTGTGAACAGCAAATCAAAATATCGATCAGCAAAAGGCAACCCTTTGGTCGCGTCGGCTGCAAACGGAATGGCATTATCATCTATCCCAATAGACTGAAAACGCTCATAATTTTCCGTGGGAGAAATCCAAAGGTCGCCAGCGAAAACACACGCGCCGTATTTTTTCACCAATAAAAGCGTAGAAAGACCGCTGCCGCAGCCGAGGTCCAATATTCGGTTTTTCTCTTGGATGTCCAAGTATGATGCCATTTCCTCTGCTACTCGCATCGCATTTGGTCCCATCATCGTAGTTTTCAGAAATTCTGTATTTTTATCGTTTGATAAAAATTGGTCTGTAAATGAATTCATGTTAATATTCCTTTCAATTTTCTTCTTAGAGAAAGACAACAAAAAAGCGCAGTAGTCTACTGCGCTACAAACTGAAACCAACATAAAAACGGGTGCTCATTCAATCTGTAAGGCAGTTTTTAACAACATAAACAAGAGCATAACAAATGCTCTTCTTATCCACTTAAACAAATTCCTTACAGAATTACCGGCATTAATTTAGTCCTTTTTTCCTTCAAAAACTTTAACATGACAAGTTCATTCTGTCAATGAAAGCCATGAATCCACCACTTAAGTACACGGATTGCCTCTGAGAACCTGTCCGGTTGGGGAAGTGATAGTGGCGATTCTTACCTACGTCACGGGATGGTCTGATCATTCCTTTCGGTTTTATTCCCTGAGTCATTTCCCTAATAATTGAAAACAGATTGGGTCACCACAATAACATTGTTGCAGACCGAAATATTTGAAAATCGCCGGGACCAATTATTAGTCGCAAGACAAGGCAGATTGACTCAGCGAGTTTGGGAATCGATACATTCCAAAACGGCTTTTGCATCGCTCAAGGTCCATGATAAACTTAGCGTAGCAAATGATCAACCATCTATGAGGGTCTATGTCTGATTCTGTTGCGACTGCTGTCGCACATCCGAATATCGCTTTCATTAAATATTGGGGAAATCGGGATGATTCCTTGCGTTTACCGGCAAACGGATCGATTTCCATGAACCTTGGAGCGTTGGAAACGCGGACAACTGTCGCTTTCTCTTCCGCATGCCGTTCCGACCGGGTTTCTGTGAATGGTTCCTTATCGGAAGGAGAAGCGTTGATTCGGGTTGCTAATTTTATGGATCGCATTCGGAGCCTGGCTGGGGAAAAACGCTTTGCGGAAATTGAGAGCCAAAATAATTTTCCGATCGGTGCGGGGATCGCTTCCTCAGCCGCTGCGTTTGCAGCCCTGGCTTTAGCCGGAAGTACCGCTGCCGGACTGCATCTCAACGAGGCGGAACTTTCCCGTTTAGCACGGTTGGGCTCCGGATCAGCCTGTCGTTCGATCCCCACCGGTTTCTGTGAATGGCTGGCTGGTGATTCCGATGAAGAATCGATCGCCGTTTCCATTGCGCCGCCCGATCATTGGGCTTTAACCGATATTATCGCAGTTGTTTCCGCTCGGCATAAGGAAGTGGGTTCCAGTATGGGGCATCAACGGGCGATGACCAGCCCGTATCAAGCGATTCGGGTGGCAACAGCTCCGGAAAGATTACTGGAATGCCGGACAGCTATATTAAAAAGGGATTTTGATCGGCTGGCATCGATCAGTGAAAAAGATAGCACTATGATGCACGGGGTCATGATGACACAGGAACCGCCGTTATTTTATTGGGAACCCGCCTCATTAAAGATTATGAAAAATATTATGCAGTGGCGCAGGGAAGGGATTCCCTGTTTCTTCACTTTGGATGCCGGTCCCAATGTTCATGTTTTGTGCCCGAAGGAGGTTGAGAAGGAATTGAAGGGGCGCTTGGGAAACCTTTCAGAAGTGGAAAATCTGCTGTCATCCGGCCCCGGGGATGCGGCTCACCTTGTGGATTGATCCGAATGAAAACGGACTTTTGAATCCGATGGATCAAATCATTAATCTGATACTCCCCATTCTGATTGTGGTGCTTGCCGGCTATTGCGCAGCCCGTTTCCATATCCTTGACAAAGGAACCGGAAATGTTTTATGCCAATATCTTTTTTATTTTTCACTACCGTTTCTGACTTTTACCAATATTTATCGAGCCGGACTTGATAACCTGTTGAACGGCCGGTTTATCCTGACCGCCATTCTGACGATCTTCGGGATTATTCTGCTTGCTTATTTCATTTTTCGCTTTCTTTTCCGATCGGAAGGCCAAAATTTAATTATGATGATTTTCGGTAGCTTTTACGTAAACGCAACTTATGTGGGAGTTCCGGTTGCGTCGATGATTCTTTCTTCGGTTGTCCCCCCTTTGATTATCCTGATGATCCAAGCTTCCTTCTTTTTTCCTTTGACGGTTTTTCTGATGGACGTAAACAGCGGCAAGAAAAGCCATATCCATTTCAAAGACTCGCTCTTATTGTTGGTTCGGAATCCCATATTGGTGGCAACGCTGATTGCCATTGTTCTCCTCGTGTTTCAAATTCGGGTTCCTCAATTTGTTTTGACGACTACCGAATTGTTTGGGAAACCGGCTGCCGCCACCGGATTGTTTGCGCTGGGGTTCACTTGCTACTTACCGGCAGACCAAAAAATTACAAAACCGGAAATTCGGCGGGCGTTGACGGTGACTCTTTTTAAGACATTCCTTCAACCGCTGCTTGCTTGGTCGATCGGAAGATTTATTTTTCATTTGGACTCTTGGTGGCTGACAGCGATCGTCGTTTGTGCGATGCTCCCGACCGCTGTGAACCATTTTATTGTCAGCCAAAAATACCGTTGCAGCGAAAACGAATCCAAACTGATCATTTTGTTCACCACCTTCGGTTTTACAATCATGGTCAGTTTGTTCCTGTACTTCTCAGCCGGTTTCTGATTCCAATCAAAATGAAAGAAGATGCCGGAATTCGGTTTATAATCCCTTTCGAATCGATCGGGGAAGGGGGCAAAATATGACGATTAAAATATTGGCGGATGATGTTATCTCAAAGATAGCGGCCGGTGAAGTGATTGAGCGTCCCGCCTCCGTGGTTAAGGAACTGATCGAAAATGCCATCGATGCCGGTGCAAACGAGATTTCGATCCAGGTGGAAGATTCCGGTAAAAAGCTGATCGAAATCAGCGATAACGGTTGCGGAATGAACGCCGAAGACCTATGTAATGCCGTCCAAAGACATGCAACGAGTAAGTTACGTAACGCAGAAGATCTCTTCCATATTCACACTTTGGGATTCCGCGGTGAGGCGTTGGCAGCAGCTGGGTCCGTTTCCAGAATGACGATCCGCTCACGAATGGCTTCGGATTTGAATGGGCAAAAAATTACGGTGGATGGTGGAAACATTCTAGGAATGAAACAGGAAAGTATGCCGGTGGGGACGATTGTCAGCGTGGAAAATCTTTTCTGCAATGTTCCGGCAAGATTGAAATTCCTAAAAAGCGATACGACCGAAAAGAATCAGATCGACACCTTGGTATCACGATATGCAATGGCATACCCGTCGATCCGCTGGCAATATACTCATAATCAGCGGCCGGTGTTGGCGACGTCCGGGAACGGAAAAGCACGCGAAGTGCTTGCTTCGATTTATGGCCTTGATGTTGCCCGGCAGTTATTGGATGTTGATCTTGAAGATGACAAAATACATATCCGCGGCTTTATCAGTCCGGTGGCATTAACCCGTTCTAACCGCCGGGAGATGATTTTTTTTGTGAACGGTCGATGGATTCAGGATATCCAATTGAATTCTGCCGTTATGCGGGCTTATCAATCGCTGATCATGGTCGGTCGCTATCCGATTGTGGTTTTATCCATTGAGATGGATCCGGAAGAGATTGATGTGAATGTTCATCCTTCTAAGGCTGAAATTCGTTTTCGCTCAGCGGACAAGGTGATTGCAGCGGTTCATCGTTCCGTCCGTTTTGGGCTGGTGTCACAATCACCCGTACCGGAATTAAGCAAGCCCATTCAATGGCAAACATGGGCAGGGAACCGGAATGTGACGCCGAGTAGCTTTTCACCCGTTTCTCATTCTACGGATGAAACAAAAAATACGGATATCCGGTTGGCTCAAGCGGATTCGGATGCCGATGCATCCCGCCTTTTTCGACAGGAGAACTTTGTTTCACAGGCCGGAGCCACCGCTCGATTCCCAATCTTGCGCTGGATTGGTCAGATCGGCGGAACGTATATTCTTGCCGAAGGACCGGATGGGTTGTATCTGATCGATCAACATGCCGCGCATGAGAGAGTCCTTTTTGAAGAATTGTTGAATCGCCCGCGGGATGAATCCATCTCACAAATTTTGTTGGATCCGGAAGTAGTTCAACTTCCGCCGTGGCAAGCCGATCTCCTAGAAAAGAATATTCCGATTCTCGAAAAATTGGG
>DCTP01000127.1:0-911 GCA_002329625.1 Leptolinea sp. UBA1437 | reverse complement strand
GCGATCCGATCGGTGGTTGAGGATTTCGAAGAAGATGAAGAGCCCTTAAAAGCGGAAATCGAAAACCGGATCGCCGCCCGAGTCTGTAAAAGCATGGCTGTCAAAGGTGGACAAATCTTATCCGATGAAGAACAGCGGGCTTTAATTCGGGATTTGGAAAACTGCCAGAATCCGCGGACCTGTCCGCATGGTCGTCCGACCATGATTCATCTGAGCATTAACTTGTTAGAACAGCAATTTGGAAGAAAAGGTAAAATATAAATAAGTAGATTGATCCATGCCGCTCGAAATTACGAATTATTTTCTGTCAAGGGTTCGGGAGGAAGGAGAAGGAGAATGATGATGCAAATTGTAACGGATAGCGGTTGTGACCTTTCAGAAGGACAAAAGAGGGATTTACCGATCCATATTGTGCCATTAGGTTTGGTACTGAACGGGGTTTCATATGACAAGAATAATCCTATCACTCCCGCCGAATTTTATCAAAAGATGGTCGAGACAAATGTCTATCCGAGCACTTCTCAAGCCTCTGCGGGAGATTTTGCGGATGTTTATCGTGAGCTATCAGCAAATGGAGAAGAAATATTATCCATTCATATTTCTTCCGGTCTGAGCGGGACACTCAATTCGGCAAAAGTAGGCGGAGCGCTGGTTCCCAATGCAAAAATCACCTATTGGGATTCGAAGACCCTTTCGTCAGGGCTCGGATGGCAGGTTCAAGCCGCGGCATTGGCGATCAAAAAAGGTTGGCCATTGGATAAGATTTTGGAAAGGTTGGCACTCATTCGCGATCAGGTCGATGGGATGTTTACACTAAAAGAAATGCGTTATCTGATTCATGGCGGGCGTGTCAGTCATTTGGAAGGGTTAATGGCTCAAGTTCTAAACGTGAAACCGATCATTGCGGTGGA
>DCTP01000139.1:458-17073 GCA_002329625.1 Leptolinea sp. UBA1437 | reverse complement strand
ACAAACATTGCCCGAATCTTACCGAGTGCCTGTCCCGCCAATACAACATCACCCATTTTCAAAGTGCCGTTTTGAACCAAAAGAGTCGCCATAACGCCCTTCTTCGGATCAATGGAAGCTTCAATAACCGTTCCAAATACTTTTCCTTTTGGATTTGCCAAAATATCACTGTTTTCAGCCGTAAGTAAAATCGCCTCCATCAGATCATCGATACCGATTCGTTGCTTGGCGGAGACCGGGACGACCATTGTGTTTCCGCCCCATTCATCCGGTATCAGGCCTTGTTCGGAAAGCTGCTTTTTTACCAAATCCGGGTTGGCATCGGAGCGGTCGATTTTATTCAGCGCAACAATAATCGGAACCTGTGCGGCTTTGGCGTGTGAAATTGCCTCTTTCGTCTGAGGCATGACACCATCATTGGCAGCCACAACAAGCACGACAATATCCGCTCCTTGAGCACCGCGTGCGCGCATTGCACTGAACGCCGCATGCCCCGGAGTGTCCAGAAATGTAATTAATTTCCCTTTATTTTCAATCTGATATGCACCGATATGCTGGGTTATTCCCCCGGCTTCCCCCACGGCGACATTTGTATGACGGATAGCATCCAATAAAGACGTCTTGCCGTGATCGACATGCCCTAAAATCGTCACGACCGGCGGACGCGGAATCAAACTTTTCGGATCTTCTTTATTTATGATCTGCCGCCAGAGCGGAACATCTCCGGTTTCTTTGAATTCCTCTACCTGTTCTTTGGATTCGGGTACAGCCTCGAAACCCATTTCACTGGCAACGATTGCTGCTGTATCGAAGTCCACCAGCTGATTAATATTAGCCATGACCCCGTTAGCCATCAGAATTCTCATTACCTGAATGCTGTTACTCTGAAGGAGCTTCGCCAAATCACGGACGGTTATAGTATAAGGTATCTGTACTCTTTTTGCTTCATCACCCATAGCCACTCTCTTTCCGTTATGGCAGAAGACCTTCAAGTATGTTTGCTATTCAGCGTTATCCGGAAGATCTTCCATCCATAATCTCATCTTCTCTAAATCTTTGTCACTCAACTCAGTCTTCAGGCTCTTTTCAAGCAGCCTGTGTTGGATCGCAATGTTCCAACATGCTTTCGAATCATGCAGGTATGCTCCCCGACCGGAGACCTTTCCGGTCGGATCAAGTTGCAAGCCTTCATCTGTTCTGACCAATCGGATCAATGATCGCTTCGGCAAGGTTTGTCGACAAGCGATGCACGTCCGTTGCGGAACATGCCTGACGTGTTTCTTTTCAGACTTGTTGCTCACTTACCAACCCCAATCCTCATCTTCCCCGCGTTTATGCTTTTTATGGATCAATGTCGAATCGCTGTCAGGATCATATTCGATTTCGACATTTTTCTTCTTTTTCTTCTTTTTGCCTTTAGTTGAAGTCAGATCGTCTTTCAACTCGTCTTCATCCTCTAAATATTCCGTAGGAGTCGCGATTTCATTTCGCATCGCATTGAAAAGCTCATCAAAAGAAATATCTTCATATTCGGTCTGAGGTTCGGGTTCAGCCGGCTTGGTCTCCGTTTGAAGAGGAAGTTGAGTCAGATCGACGAAATCTTCCGCTTTTCCCTCATACTTACGTTCTGATTTTTCAAAAGAAACCGGCTCGAGCGATTCTTCCGCTTCGGCAATTTCAGCGATCGGCTGGGTTTCCATTGTTGGCTGTGCTTCCGAAACTTCAACCGTCTCGGTTTCGGTTTTCTTCGAACTAACCGATCCTAAGAATTTTACCAGCGATGCGATATCACTCATGATTCTCGGAGTGACTCCCTGCAGTTTATAAATTTCTTCGGGATTACTCATCATATGATTATATAAATCACCGAATGTTTTAAATCCGCCCGCATAAAGAATGTTTGTCACATATTTCGGCAATCCGCTTGCATTGACCGGCATCGCAAACAAGGTTTCTTCCGTTAGATTTTGCTTGTTTAATTTCTCGATAACCTCGGAGACCGTGCTCAGGTTATAACCAGCGACTTTCTGTCTTTCAATTCGATCCACAAATCGATTCAACGTTTCCGTTTCATCCGGTGAAATCGGTCGATTCTCGGCTCGCTTCGCTAAGATAGCGCGAATTGCTTCAATATTTTCTTTCTCCTGCTCAAACAAATCCGCATAGTTAATAATGACGGTTCTATCGCCGGTTTCCTGATTCTCTTCGACGATATCCTTTTTGGAATCGATTGCGCCCAATATTTCGCTGGCCGATTCAATCACACTCTTGATATCAATCCGCCAATTGGTCAACTTTGCAGCCAAACGAGCGTTCTGCCCATCCCGCCCGATCGCTAAAGAGAGCTGATCTTCGGGAACAACGACCGTCGCATTTTTATTATTACCCAAATATACGCCGACCACTTTCGCCGGACTGATGGCTTTTGCAATAAAAACAGCCGGATCCGGGTTCCATTCGATTACATCAATTTTTTCGTCATGGAGTTCCTTCACAATCGGTTGAATTCTTTTCCCTTGCATCCCCACACATGCGCCGACCGGATCGATCCCTTGCTGAGTAGCCGAAACAGCGATTTTTGCCCGCATTCCGGGTTCGCGAGCGATGGAACGGACTTCCACGATTCCGTGGTAAATTTCGGGAACATCGATTTCAAGAAGGCGAAATAGAAACTTGCGATCGGTTCTGGAAAGCATAATCTGTGCACTGCGCGAGGTGTCTTTCACTTCGACAATCAATGCACGTACATGCTGATGCAGCCGGAAATGTTCCCCTTTGATCGTATCCTTTCGCAAGAGCAACCCTTCCGCTTTCCGGTCGAGTCCGATTGTATAACCTTCATTCGAAATAGATTGAACGACGCCGCTAACAATCTCACCGACCTTCTTTTCGTAATATTCGATTTGATCTTGCCTTTCCGCATCGCGAAGTCTTTGTTGAATCACCTGTCGTGCGGTTTGTGCGGCAATCCTTCCGAAATCCTTGGGAGTTGTTTCCACCACAACCATATCGCCAATTTGGGCATCGGGATTAACTTTTCTGGCTTCCGCCAAAACAACTTCGGTTCGGTCATCCATGACATTCTCAACCACTTCTTTTTCAGCATAAATCGTAAAATTACCCGTATCCGGGTCCAATTTTGCTTCGATATGCTGAGCAGTGGATGCCGTGACAGCTTTGCGATACGCCGAAACCATCGCAGATTCCAACGCTTTAATAACGGTTTCGCGCGGCAGTTGCTTTTCATCAAGCATTTCATTAAAAGCCAGAACAAACTCGTTCTTCATCCTATTTAAATCTCCTAATCTAAATCCAAACAAACCAAGAAGTGGGGCCTCCCCCACTTCTGTTATTTCCTAACGAACTGTATGCCGTTATTTTAGCACAATGTATGACGCTTTGCAAGAAATGTGACGAACTGATATTGTTATTCGGTAATGATGTTATCCCTTCGGAAAACGAAGCATTATTGGAAGAACGAAAATCAAACAAGACGTCAAAAAAAAACAGCAGTAGCCTTGTTTGCATCAGTTTCCTGTGATACACGTTTGAATTGTCTGCCAAACCGAGACAGATTGAACCCTTTCTATGATACTTGTCCCCCGATTGCAGCACTTTCCACCACGGCACCGATCAACATGAGGAGAATCCCTGTGATGAAAACAGTCTTTTCGGATTTCGAAAGGCGAATATCTTTGATCTTCTTTACCACAGTATTTTTGTTACAAGAAAGGATTACGGCAATATGTGCGGTTGAGCAGGCAATCAGCAGCTGACCCGCCATTTCCCAGAGTCCTGCCCTGTGTACGAGATCAAAGGTTCGCAGAAGCCTTGCCGTCAGATTAACAGGTTGGCTTTCGATGGAAAATGACCACGTACCAAGAACAACCGAGTTGATACAGACCAACGTATAAAAGGCTTGATAACCAATGGATAAATAGTTTGCATCACCCTCTTTTTTTGTACCGAACAGACTGGCGAAAACAATGATCAACACAGATAACAGGTTGTAAAAGAATATCTGCAACGTAAGGATCAAGGTGCTTTCTGAAGGTTCCCAACTCTGCAACGGGTTTTTATTTTTCAGAAGTCCTTCGGGAAGAAGATAAAAGCTCAGGACCGTCACACCGAAAAAAAGCAGTAAAAAAAAGATAGACGCCCAAAATATTCTTTCTTTTAGATTGTCGCTGCTCAACTTTTCACGAAAGTGTGCCATGAAAATTATTCCTTCTTCCGATCACACGAATTCTATCGACCCGGCGATTTTCCCGATAGGACGTTCCCTATACGATCTGGTTCGGAAAGTTGTGAAATACTTGCATCCAAAGTTTTGATTCAAAATCGATAAAAACTTCTATCGTTTTTTGAGGCGTTTGAAATCGATGAACCCTTTTTCGACGTCCACCGAATCCAACACTACCTGAACCCGATCCCCGACATCTAAACCGGAAAAACCGGAAATCAACTTTCCTTCAACAGGGATCTCAAGAATTCGTACCCAATATCCTTTTTCCGAAGCACCGGTAATAAATCCATTAAACGTTTCTCCGATATGATTTTCAAGAACCAACGCCGCAGCCGCTTTGGCCGTCTTCCGCTCGATTTTCGCTTCCAAATCTTCCTGAGCCGTTATATGCTTGGCTAATTCATACAGTTCTTCAAAAAAATAAGGCGGCTCTTCATGATTCAGCGCAGCTTTGATCAGTCTTTGCGTAACCAGATCGGGATATCTTCTGTTGGGAGCGGTTGAATGGGTGTAATCCTTTACCGAAAGGCTGAAATGACCGGGCGCTTTTTCTCCGGGCTTTTCGGCGACATATTCTCCGGATCCAAGGAGTTTAATGACCGTTAGGGATAAATCCGGAAATCTTAACGGATCACGCTGTTGTTCTTTGATTAAAAATTCATTTAAAGCTTTTGAGTCTGGCTTCCGAGAGAGCTTATATCCGTATTGTTCCGCTAAATCAACAATCCGATCCCACCTTTTTGGGATGCGGACAACTCTACGAAGAGCCGGGAATTTGTATTCATCCAAAAAACCCGCCGAAACACTGTTCGCCGCAATCATGAAATCTTCGATGAGTTCTTTGGCAAGATTTGGTTTATCAATTGCCAAATCTACCACCTCATCACCGTCAAAAATGGGGATTGTTTGAATTGTCTGTAAAGTCAATGCTCCATGCAGATACCTTTTTTTTCGTAGTTTCTGAGCTGCTTCATTCTGGAGAAGAATATTTTCAGCCAACCCCTCAACAGCAGCCAGTGCATTTGGCATCTCTGCTTGTCCTTCAAGCCAGGCGGCAACACTGTTATATGCCAGTTGGGCATGGTTCCGGACAAAAGCCCGATAAATATTTGTCTCACTCATCGCCCCTTCTGAATCAACCACAAATTCACATACAATAGCCATTCGATCCTCGTTTGGATTGAGGGAAGTCAGATTCGTCGAGAGTTTTTCTGGCAGCATGGGAAAATTAATCGCGGGATGATACACCGTAGCGGTATTATATCGAGCGTATCGATCGATTGCCGAATCTTTCTTGACAAGGCTGTCCACATCCGCGATTGCCACATAGATCCGAACTTTATCATACGGCAGTACTTCCGCCACGGTAATTTGATCTAAATCTCTCGAATCATCATTATCGATCGATGCCCACAGGAAATGTCTTAAATCATGAATATTCGGAAGGCTATCCGGTTTGGCAGGTTCATTGATTTGTTCCAATTCAGCAATCACTTCAGGCGGAAACTCGGTGAACAAGCCGTTTTCCTCCATCGTTTCACGAGCGATTCTAATTAGTAATTCACGATCATTATGATGAACTTCGTATTCCGATTCCATAAGTCCTTCCTTATAATTTCTCAAATTATTTCATTTTTAAGAAGCTTTCCGATCCGCAAAATATTTTAGGGGGAAAATCCAATCTGAGCGGAAATCCCCGTTTATTATAACTTTCGATTTCTAAATCCCAAAAAAATTTTTGAATAATTTTTCGATTGACCATGACTTCTTGCCACCGATTATCCGGAGAATGAAAACGGGACTGGTGTAAAGACCACGTAAACAGGGAAATCGGATCGGTTATTAAACCAAAAATAAACCAATTTTGAAAATTGGTTGCAAAATCCGGATTTAACTATTGCAATTTTTAAGCCAGGTTGTTATAATGGAACATAAAGTGGTATAGATTCCCATAAAGTGACAGACTGGTTTTCCAGTCTTCTGTTTTTAAAGGACATAATAGAAAATATGTTCACTGGAATACATGAACACACAGTTGATAAAAAAGGCAGAACCTGTCTACCGGCACGATTTAGAAATTTGCTGGCAGAAGGAGCTTATATTTCTGTGGGAATCGATAACAATCTAGTTATTTATCCTTTGTCGTACTTTGAAAAGTTGGCGAATGAGATCAGTTCATTCAATCTGGCTGATCCCGTAGCCCGAAAATATCGTCGCCGAATGTTCAATAAAGCGGAACCAATCGAATTTGATGCAAACGGAAGATTTCTAATCCCTCCATTCTTGCGAGATGAATTTAATTTTCAAGATGGTGACAAAATCATTTTCGCCGGCTCGGATGAATATATAGAGATATGGACTTTGGATGAATGGAAAAAAGCCGAAGAAGAAGTTTTTCATGACGATTCGGTTACGACAGAATTTGCCCGCCTGATGAGTAATAAGATATGACGCAGGAAACTTTAAGCCACCAACCCGTTTTACTCAACGAAGTCGTTGAAGCGTTGAGTCCGGAATCAGGAAAATGGTATCTGGACGGAACACTCGGGGCGGGCGGGCATAGCGAGGCAATATTAAAAGCATCTGCTCCGTCGGGAAAGCTGATCGGAATGGACTTAGACCCCAACGCGATCAAAACGGCAGCAAAACGATTAGCCAAATTCGGAGAACGGGTCAAAATTATCCGAGGATCTTATGCGTTTGCGGACCGATATATCGCGTCCTGTTTCGATAATATAACGGGGTTCGACGGAATCTTGCTTGATTTGGGCATTTCTTCGATGCAAGTGGACGCGGCGGAAAAAGGATTTTCTTTTCAAAAGGAAGGACCGCTGGATATGCGGTTTGATCCGAATCAGACGACCTCTGCTTACGATTTAGTCAATTTCGCATCCGAAGAAGAACTTTCACGTATTTTTTGGGAATACGGCGAAGAAAGAGCTTCAAGAAGAATCGCCGCGGCAATTTGCAGTGCACGCGTAAAAGAGCCGGTCGAGACCACGACTATGCTTGCGGAAATCATTACGAATGCCGTGCATACCAATCGGAAATCCAAAAACAATCCGGCGACAAAAAGTTTCCAAGCACTGCGTATCGCCGTAAATAACGAACTCGAAACGATCGAAAAAGCACTTCCTATTTTGACCGCATTATTAAAACCGGGCGGCAGGTTAGCGGTCATTTCTTTTCATTCTTTGGAAGATCGGATCGTAAAAAACTTTTTCCGCATCGAAAGTACGGACTGCCTCTGTCCGCCTGAACAAGTAGTTTGTACCTGTGGTCATAAGGCGAGTTTAAAGCTGATTAATCGTCATGCAATTACTGCAAGGGATGATGAAATCCGTGAAAACCCGCGGGCGCGAAGTGCTAAGTTAAGGGTGGTTGAAAAAATCGGGACAGAAAAATGAAAACCGAACAGCATGCATATCGATTGGCACCTTGGCGAAAACAGCTGAAATCCATCATCAATATCCTGTTGGTATTGGTTTTGAGCGCCTGTATCGCATCGGTTTATTTAAATTATTCAGCACAAATGACGGATATGAAACTACAAATCCAGATATTACATGATCAAAGAAACGAACTCACCCGAACCATTGCAGATTATGTGACTCGGGAAGGAATCCTCACTTCTTATGCATTGATGGAGAAAAAAGCCACACAAGCAGGATATATCAAAATTGATTTCGATGATGAAGACATTTATACCTATCTCCCTATTCCCGGATATATACCTGATATCGACATTCTTTCGGAAAGAAGCGTTCAACTTCCTCCGTTGCCGGTATCTCCACTGAAGCCCGAATATACCGAAAGCCTTCAGCAATATATATTCCAGAAATTGCCGACAAAGGAGAGTGAAAAATGAACTCGAATATCGATTCCAAATTTAAAAAATTAGCGATCTGTTTAAGTGTTTTTGCGGTTTTGCNNGTAATCGGGCGTATTTTATTTCTTCAGACGAATGCCAGTGCGGTTGAATTAAAAGAAACGATCGGCAAGGCATATGAATATACGACGTTGTCAGTAAGCTCCGAACGTGGTAATATCTACGATCGGGAAGGTTATTTGTTAGCTGGGAATTCCATTTCTTACACGATTTCACTTAAATTACAAGCTTCCAATACGCACGGCGAATTTATCGCAAACTA
Source organism: Leptolinea sp. UBA1437 (assembly GCA_002329625.1). GTDB lineage: Bacteria > Chloroflexota > Anaerolineae > Anaerolineales > Anaerolineaceae > Flexilinea. Next base: position 8,676 of record DCTP01000139.1, on the reverse strand, counting down.
TCTTGCGCCGATTCTCGGTATCGATCGGGAAAAGATTATTCAGGCTGCCGAAACGCCGTATGTCGAGAATGAAGCGGTTGAAGTTCCGCTTACCAATTTTGCTACCAAAGAACAAGTGGATAAAATCGAATTGGCAAAAAAATCTCTGAATGAGCGGAATACAACCAGCTTCGAGAGTAAAACACGCGTTTTCGAAAATTTGAATGCGGTGGTGTATTATCCGAATATTTACCGCTATTACCCGGATGGAGATTTGGCATCCAATATTATCGGTTTTTACCCGTATTTGAATCCCGCCAGCGGCGCTTCTTTCGGTATCGAACAATATTACGACGATATTTTATCTGGTGAAACCATTCAGAAAAAATTCTCTTTGGATCCCAATGTTCCGGAAAGCATTCCAGATCTGCCCAAAGGCGCGTCGATCGCATTGACGATCGATCGTAAAGTTCAAAAATTAGTGGAAGAGCAAGTTAAGTTGGCTGTGGAGCAACAAAAAGCAAAGAGCGGAACGATTGTTATCGCCAATCCCAAGAACGGTGAAATTCTGGCAATGGCGACCTACCCGCGAATCAATCTCAACCATTACTGGGAATCCGCCACAACTTTTACAAGAGAAAATAAATTCAACCCGGCGGTGATGCAGCCGTATGAGGTGGGCTCGGTATTTAAGGTTATTACATTGGCCATCGGGATCGACTCTGGTGCAATCAAACCAGAGACGGTTTTCAACGATACCGGTACTTTCAATGTGATGGGAATTGATATTTATAACTGGGATCGGGGCGCCTGGGGTCCGCAAACAATGATCGGCTGTATGCAACATTCATTGAACACATGTTTATCATGGATTGCCGAACAGATCACCGCTCCGGTTTTTTATGACTATCTTCGCAAGTTTCATCTGGACAAACCTACCGGTATCGAACTCGCACTGGAAGATTATTATCCGATTCTCCAACCCGGAGACGAAGGCTGGACGGAGATCAGCCTTCCGACCAACTCATTCGGTCAGGGTTTGATGACTACACCGATTCAGATGATCCAGGCAGTGGGTGCAATTGCAAACGACGGAATCATGATGAAGCCGCATATTGTCAAAGCGATTTATTACAACGATCATACCGAAGTGATTCAACCTGAAGTAGTGGGGCGACCAATTTCTGCCGAAACGGCGCATACGGTTACGGATATGCTTGAGACATCTCTGGAAGTGGAAGCTTCCGACGCTCTACTCGATGGAGTAAAGATTGCGGGGAAAACCGGAACCGGAGAGATTGCAAAAGAGGGCTATGGATACGTCCTGAATGTCACTAATGCATCTTTCGTCGGCTGGGGTCCGACAGATGACCCGCAATTCATCGCTTACGTATGGCTGCAGGAACCTTTGATCAGTATTTGGGGATCCGAAGTTTCGGCGCCTTTATTCAGTGATGTTATGAATGAAATAATGCCGTATTTGCATATTCCTTACGACCGCCAACGGGCATGTTTGGATTCAAAAACCTGTCCGACCGAAGTACCGAAAAATGAGTATTATTGATGATTTCGCAGTTACCGAAAGGATTGGGTTCGGCCGATAACAGACAAACGGGAAAACCCGGGAATTGGATAAGGGAATAAAGTGTTTTCACTCAATGAAATCTTGGAAGCATTAACCGGACAACAGTTGGCAGAAAAAAACCGTTTTTTCAGCGAAGCGGTTGTTGACAGTCGCCAGGCGATCAGCGGGTCAATGTTCGTGGCAATCGCCGGTGAAAATACGGACGGGCATCAATTTATCGGAGAAGCTTTCAGAAGAGGGGCATTGGCGGCACTTGTGCAGGAAGATACTTCGGATAAATTTACGACCGTTGATTTACGGACGGAAAAACTTCCGGAATCTTTTCCGCCGTTCCCGTTTTGCATGCGCGTTGACAACACAGTCGAAGCGCTGCAAAAAACAGCCGCTTTTCATCGGGATCGGTTAAATCTGAAAGTAATTGGAATTACCGGTACCGTCGGAAAATCCACCACAAAAGAATTAATTGCGGAAGTTTTAAGCCAAAAATACCACACCTTGAAAAATACCGGCAATCTCAATAACGAAATCGGTCTGCCGCTGACACTTTTGCGCGCCGGAAAAGGTCATCAAGTCGCGGTTTTGGAGATGGGTTTCTATGTTCCAGGGGAAATAAAACTGCTCTGCGATATTTCAAAACCCGAAATCGGTGTGATCACAAATGTCGGAACCGTTCATGCAGAACGGGCCGGATCTATCGAAGTGATTGCCGCGGGGAAAAGCGAACTGGTTCAGGCTTTGCCGAAAGACGGTTATGCGATCCTCAATTATGACGACCCCTGGGTTAGACCGATGGCCGAAAAAACGTCCGCGCATGTTTTTTATTACGGGCTGGACCCGAAGGCGGATCTGTGGGCGGACCAAATCGAGAGTCATGGATTGGAAGGAATCCGTTTCTGCTTTCATTATCAGAACGAAAGTTTCTTTGTGCGCATTCCTCTGATCGGCAGGCATTCGGTTCATACTGCTCTCCGGGCGGCTGCCGTAGGGAAAATAATGGGGATCAGTTGGGAAGATATTTTTATGGGATTAAATCGTGGACAATCGCAACTTCGAATGGCGGTCATGCATTCAGAAGACGGTGCCATGATCATTGACGATACTTACAATGCATCTCCCGAATCGGTCATGGCTGCATTAAACCTGCTGCAGGAAATGGACGGATATAAACTTGCCATTTTGGGGGAAATGCGTGAATTGGGACAATATGAAGAAAATGGCCATATATTAGTCGGAGCGCGGGCAGCTGAGGTTTGTGATGAACTGATCGCGGTCGGCGAAAAAACAAAGAAAATGGTTTCCAGCGCTCTAAAAGGGGGAATGGACCCCCAAAGAGTCAAATGGTTTGCTACCGTTCAGGAAACAATCGAATATACTCGGCAACGCGGTTTCAAGAAAGGCGAAGTGGTTCTGATTAAAGGATCCAGAGGAATGCAAATGGAACGAATCGTTGAAGCAATGGAGAGAATAATATGAAAGATTCTTCGCTGACGCTTGCCCTATCTATTCTCGGTTTTATGATGACCTTTATTTGGGGGAAACCGTTGATTCAATTGCTGCACCGTTTCAACATCGGGAAATTGGTACGAATCGACGGTCCTGATACCCATTTTGCCAAGATTGGCACCCCAACCATGGGCGGAGTCATGTTTATCATACCGACATTATTAATTACCGTTCTCTTAAATGCCGCCTCTTTATTCGGAGTTCAAATTATCGGACAGTCTTTTGTCTTACCCATGCTCACCATGATTGTTTTCGGTCTTTTAGGGGCAATCGATGACTGGGAAGGCATTCGCGGTCCGCGCCGGGGTTTGGGCATGCGCGCCCGAACAAAATTTATCCTCCAGGTAATTTTTGCGATCGTTATTGCCTGGATGATGCAGCATTTTTTGGGCGTATCTCATTTCTATTGGCCTGCCTATTCCGAACCGATTGATTTGGGAAATTTCTTTATCCCAATTGCAGTTTTTCTGATTGTTGGGATGTCTAATGCCGTTAATCTGACAGATGGGTTGGATGGGTTGGCCGGGTTGATCGCTGCTACCGCATTCGCAGGCTATGGTGTCCTTGCGCTGATGGTAGGACAAGCTTACATCGGCCGATTCTGCTTCATTCTTGTCGGGGCATTGTTTGGATTCTTGTGGTTTAACGTTAATCCGGCTGAACTATTCATGGGTGATTGCGGGTCTTTATCCCTCGGCGCGACTCTGGCAGTTGTGGCGTTGATTACCGGACACATTCTGGTTTTACCGATTATCGCAATTATTCCGGTCAGTGAAGCGGTATCCGATATCATTCAGGTTATTTATTTTAAGAAAACTCACGGGAAACGCTTTTTCCGAATGGCGCCGCTTCACCATCACTTTGAAATGTTAGGCTGGAGTGAAGTTCAGGTCGTTCAACGCTTTTGGTTGATTAACTTGTTGGGAGTCTTGTTGGGAATCGCGATCGCTATGATCTGACAGAAATCGAGAAAACATAAAGGGTTCGAAAAGACATAAAAATGGAAAACAGTTGGCAAGGAAAAAGGATTTTAATGCTCGGGGCAGGCCGTCAGGGTCAAGCGTTAGCCCGTTATATGGCCGATCGGAAAGCGATTGTTACGATCAGCGATATTCAACCTTTTGATCAGCTCCGTTCCGCTTGGGAATCCTTAAAAATGTTGCCGATCCGGTGGGTTACCGGCGGACATCCGCAAAGTCTCTTAGATGAAACCGATTTTGTCTGTGTGACCGGCGGAGCTGATTTAAAACAACCCATTTTAAAGGAAGCGTTCGAACGAGGACTCCCTGTTTTGAACGACACACAGATTTTCTTAACGGAAGTGAGTGCCCCCGTTATCGGCATCACCGGTTCCTCCGGAAAGACCACAACAACCACACTGGTCGGAAGAATCGCCGAAGCAGCAAAAAAAACCGATCAAAAAGTGTGGGTCGGAGGAAATATCGGTATGCCTCTCTTAACAATGACCGATAAAATTCAACCTGACGATATCGTCATTCTTGAGCTGTCCAGCTTTCAACTGGAATTGACTACCGTCAGTCCTCATATTGCCGCAGTATTGAATATCACACCGAATCACCTCGATCGCCATGAGACGATGGAAGCTTATATCCAGGCGAAGAAAAACATCCTAAATTATCAGACGGCTGATGATATCGCCGTACTAAACCGTGATGATGAAAATTCTTGGCACCTCCGAAATGATCTGAAAGGGAAAATCATCAGCTTCGGATTTGATAAACCGACAGAAAACAACGGCAATCCGATAATCTATTGCGAAAATATGGCGATCAAACGAGAGATGAACGGTGAAATCGAAAATCTGATCCGCTTGGATCAAATTCGATTGCGGGGAAGGCACAATATTGCCAATACAATGGCGGCTTTTGCCGTATCTACCGCAGCCGGATTCGGTATCGAAGCGATGCGTTCCGCCGTCGTAAACTTTACCGGCGTGGAACATCGTTTGCAATACATACGTAATTTTCACGGAGCCGATTGGTATAACGATTCCATCGCTACCGCACCGGAACGAACTTTGGCTGCAGTGAGAAGTTTTGATGAACCGTTGGTAATGCTTCTGGGGGGACGAGATAAAAAATTACCATGGGACGAATTGGCAACCGAAATTCATCATCATGCCCATGCGGCGATATTGTTCGGAGAAGCGGCACCTTTAATCAAAAAGGCGTTGGAACGGAACAAGTCTTCCGAGTCGGAATTGGAGATTATTCAGGTTGATTCGCTCGAAGAAGCGGTAGATGCTGCCGCATCTGTTTGTCGGGAAGGGGATGTTGTCCTTCTATCTCCCGGAGGAACCAGTTATGATGCATTCCGTGATTTTGAAGAAAGAGGAAAGGCTTTTACCGAATGGGTAATGCGGCTGATGTAGAATTTCTAAAAACGAAGCAAGCTCGTGTCTCAACCAAGCTGCTGATCGACGTTCCGATTTTGGTAACGGTTATTATTTTATTGATTCTGGGCTTGTTATTTCTATATTCCGCGAGTTGGAACTTTGCATTGCAGGAATATGATAATGCCGGTTATATCGTCATCCGACAGGTGATCTGGGTGATATTGGGATTGGTTCTGGCCACCATTCTGACCTTCATGGATTACCATTTTATTAGAAATATTGCACAGCTGATTATCCTGGGGACAATATTTCTGTTGACGCTAGTTCTTTTTATCCCATCCAGTATTCAGGGTGCTACCCGCACCGTATTAAACGGCTCTGTTCAACCTTCCGAACTGGCAAAAATCGCTTTGGTTATTTATCTTGCATATTGGTTAAGTAATAAGCAGGATAAACTGAGCACGCTCGTTTGGGGATTTATTCCGGTCATCGTCATCATTGGGATTATTGCGGTACTCGTTCTCTTACAACCGGATGTTAGCGCAACAATCACAATCATTTTCCTCGGTGCGGTTATGTTTTATGTCGCAGGAGGGAACCCCAAACATTTGGGAGTGATTCTGTTGCTTGCCCTCTTTATATTCTTATGCGGTTACTTTCTTTTTGATAAAGTCAGTACGCGCATTAACGATTATGTGAACGGATTGAAAGATCCGGGTTTGGCTTCTTATCATATTCAACGATCGACCGAAGCCATCCTGAGGGGAGGTTTAACCGGAGTCGGTTTAGGGAAGGGAGTCGTGAAACTGACCGGATTGCCAGTGGCTTGGACGGACAGTATCTTCACGGTAATTTTGGAAGAAACCGGCTTATTGGGCGGCACTTTCATCATTCTTCTATATTTAGTCTTGATTTGGCGCGGATATGAAATATCCGTAAATGCACCGGACACGTTCGGGAAATTACTAGCCGCGGGAGTAACGCTTTGGATCGGTATCGAAGCCTTTATTAATATCGGAGTCATGGTGAATATCGTTCCCTTCGCAGGGAATGCATTGCCATTGATCAGCAGCGGCGGATCAAGTCTTATCTGTACGTTGGCGGGAATCGGAATACTGATGAGTGTTTCCAGATCGTCAGCCATCGAAGCTTTGAAAAAAGAAAGGAAAACACCGGATGCGCTTATTGATCTGCGCGGGGGGAACGGGGGGTGGCGTATATCCAGCCTTGGCCGTGGTTCAAGAAAGAGATAAAGACCATAGCGACGCCATTCTCTGGGTCGGATCCGAAAAAGGTATGGAATATTCACTCGTAAAACACGCCGGATTGGAATTCAGCGGAATTGCCGCCGCCGGAATACATGGTGTCGGCTGGAAAAAACTGCCGAGAAATATAGCCAGTCTGGTCCGTGGTTTTTTTGATTCCCGCCGGATTCTGAAAGATTTTAAACCCGAAGTACTCTTCTTTACCGGCGGTTATATCGGCATTCCGATGGCTTTCGCCGGAATTCATATTCCGCAGTTGATTTTTATTCCGGATATTGAACCCGGTTTGTCATTGAAAGTTCTGGCAAGACTGGCTGATACGATCGCAGTGGTGTGCGACGATTCAAAAAAATATTTGCCTTCCCACAAAAAGATTGCGGTTACGGGATATCCGACTCGATCCGAGTTAGGGGAATGGACGAAGGAAAACGCCAGGAATTTGTTCGGTCTGTCCGATCTGAAACCGGTCTTATTCATTTTCGGGGGAAGTAAAGGTGCGCGCTCTATCAATCAGGCGGTCGCAAACCATATTCATGAACTATTGAATTTATGCCAGATTATCCATATCACCGGCCAATCGGATTGGGACTATGTTTGTAAGGTTCGTGAGAATCTGGATCCGACGGAAGCAAAAGACTACCATATTAGTCCGTACCTGCATGAAGAAATGGGAGCCGCGTTTGCAGCAGCCGATTTGGTCGTTTCCCGTGCGGGCGCTTCCACTTTGGGAGAATTCCCCTTGTTTGGGTTACCGGCGATTTTAGTCCCCTATCCCTATGCTTGGCGTTATCAAAAAGTGAACGCCGATTATTTGGCGGAAAAGGGGGCGGCAATAATAATTGAAGATGCCATACTGGATAAGGAAATCGTCCGTACCGTCGGAGACTTGATGCAAAATCGGGATAAATTAGCGGAAATGAAAAGAGCAATGAGTGGTTTGGCGATTCCGGATGCTGCAAAAAATATCGCTGTTTTGTTGGAAGAATTGGCCATATCAAAGAGTGAACAGAGTTGAAGATGAAAATACATGACGGGATGAAGATTCATATTATCGGCATCGGCGGAACCGGAATGTCAGCCATCGCATTGGTACTGGCAGAAGCCGGAGCAATTGTCACCGGCTCCGACCGTTCTCGTTCCGATATTGTGTCGAAATTGGAAGATGCCGGAATCAAAGTTTTTCTCGGACACCGGTCGGAAAACATTGGGAATGTCGATCTCGTTATCTATTCTTCCGCGATTCCCAAGGATAACCCGGAACTGCGGGAAGCACAACAAAGAGGTATCCCCGTCAAACGTCGTGTCGAATTCTTAAATGATCTGTTGGAGGATCGGGATGTGATTGCTGTTGCCGGGACACACGGGAAAACAACCACCACCGCTATGATCGCTTGGCTATTCAGTGAATCGGGATCGGAACCCGGATTTATTATCGGAAGTACCCCGAAAAATCTCGGGAAGAATGCGGCTTTGGGGAAGAGTAAAGAATTTGTGATCGAAGCAGACGAATACGACAATATGTTCCTCGGG
>DCTP01000139.1:256-425 GCA_002329625.1 Leptolinea sp. UBA1437 | reverse complement strand
GGAATTATTCTGATGAATGCCGATGATCCGAATCAGCAATTATTAAAAGACAAAATGCGCACTGATGTTTCGGTTTATACCTACGGCGAATCCGTATCGGCGGATTTCCGCGCAACCGATCTCGAGATCGGTATTGACGGCTGTTATAAATTCAATTTTCTCGATTCCG
>DCTP01000139.1:0-174 GCA_002329625.1 Leptolinea sp. UBA1437 | reverse complement strand
CCGCAGATTTGAAATCAGCGCAGCTTGGAATGATATCACAATTGTTGATGATTATGCTCATCATCCGACCGAGATTCAAGCAACACTGAGCGCGGCGAAAGATGCATTCCCTAATCGAAGAATTTGGGCACTATGGCAGCCGCACACTTTCAGCCGTACTCAGACATTATTGCC
>DCTP01000004.1 GCA_002329625.1 Leptolinea sp. UBA1437 | reverse complement strand
AATGCTGGCTATTTTACCGTTTCGGCAACCAAATTCCCAAAGCCGAGCAATTCTTTCACCATCTGCGGTGAACTGCCTTCGGCGTATACGCGCAAGACTGGTTCCGTCCCGGAAGGGCGAATTAATAACCAAGAATCATCCGCCATGATGTACTTGACGCCATCCAGGGTGCTGATTTGTTGAATCGTCTCGCCGCCGATTGAAGCGGGAGCGTTATTTACCAACGACTTAATCATTTCATCCTTTGCTACAGGGTGCTTGAGGCGCAGATCTGTCCGATCATAATAGAAAGCTCCGATTTCATCCTCAAGTTGCCGGACCAATTCGCCCAATGTTGCGTGATAAGCTGCAACCATTTCTGTGATTAGCAGCCCCATTATGATACCGTCACCCTCCGGGATGTGACCCTTGAACGAAATTCCACCGGATTCTTCCCCGCCGATCAACACATCCCGCTCCATCATATGATCGGAAATATGATTGAAACCGACCGGTGTCTCAAAAACTTCCAATCCATATTTCTTGCCTAAGCAATCGATCATTCGGGTGGTGGAAACCGTCCGCACCAATGCTCCGCTCAACCCGCGCTTTTCGTGGAGATATTTAATAGAAAGCGCCATAATTTTATGAGGATCGATAAAATTCCCCCGTTCATCCATCGCACCGATTCGATCCGCATCCCCATCCGTCGCCAGCCCCAAATTCCCCAACCCGGCCGCTAAGGCGCTGGTTAATGCACCTAAATTACGATAAATTGGCTCCGGATGGACCCCTCCAAAACCCGGATTCAATTCTGCTCGGATTTCATTGACTTCCACGCCGGTCCCGCCTAACAGATTACGAATCACTCCGCGACCGGAACCGTACATGGAATCCACAACAATCCGTAGATCTTTTGCTTCAGCGATTGTGTCAAAATCAATTAATTTTCGAATATGATGGCTGTATTCGAGGAGAGGATTGAACGTGGTAATCAAACCCAGTTCACGGGCTTTGTCATACTCCAACAAGTTCGGTCCGCGACCCAATGTTTCGTTGTCCATCAAATAGACTTCCACTAATTTGCATTGTTCGGGAAGAGCACCTCCCCCGTAAGCGGCTTTCAATTTAACACCGTTATAGCGCGGAGCATTATGCGAAGCGGTGATCATTACGCCAGCAATCGCTCCCAATTGTTTTGTTGCAAACGAAATAACCGGCGTCGCGGCATCAGATTGGCTTAAAAAGACTTTAAACCCGTTGGCAGCCAGAACCCGTGCCACCTCTTTTGCGTAACGATCCGATAAAAATCGGGTGTCATAACCGACAACAATGCGATCTTTATTAGCAATCTCCACTCCTTTTGACAAATCTTCCCAAGCGGTCGATTTCACCGCATCCGCAACCGCCTGTGAAACAACACGCAAATTCGCAAAAGTAAAAGTGTCGGAAATAACCGCCCGCCATCCGTCTGTTCCAAAATTAATGGCCATAGATTTCGCTCCTGGTTGATAAAAAGGATTCTTTTTTAAGCAGGTTAAATATAACACTATTTTTTATTTGAAAAAAAGGCGAAATCAGATAGAAAAATCATCGCCTACCGTTGATTATCCGTTTCTCCGCGATCATCTCAACGGATTTCAAGTAAAATACAGATATGCAAGAAAAAATTATAATTTATGGCGGCGGAGGGCATGCCAAAACCATAATTGACATCCTTCGGTCTTTGGATACCTGGCAAATCATCGGCATTGTCGACGATGGAATTGAGCCGGGAACGGTTATTTCGGGGGTTCCCGTTATCGGAAACGGATCGGTTTTGGAATCATTAAAAGCAGAAGGAATTCACTCGGTTGTCAATACCGTAGGCGGAATCGGAGATTATAAAATCCGTTGGAATGTATTCGAACGACTCATTGCGGCCGGCTACGACTTTCCAACCTTAATTCATCCGACAGCATTCATAGAACCCAGTGCCAAACTTGAAAACGGAATCCAGATTCTGCCGCAGTCGTATATCAGCAGTGCGGCTCAAATCGGTTTTGGAACACTCATCAATGCCGGCGTTGTCGTTTCACATGATTGCCGGATCGGAAAATGTGTAAACCTGTCCCCGGGAGCATTACTTGCCGGAGGAGTCAAAGTCGACGACTTTGCTCAGATCGGTATGGGAGTCACCATTAATATTAATGTCCGCATCGGTGCCGAAGCGTTGATCGGCAACAGCGCGGTGGTTAAATCGGACGTTCCCCCTCATTCACGGATATATGCCGGACAGATTTGGCCGAATCCGTTTTCTCATCGTGACACGAATCCGAAAGAATATAGGAAAATTGCCTGATGTTTAAAAAGAATCCATCCGGTCCGCCGCAACAAGCCGGTCCGGCAATCGAACGGGTTACTTCTATTCTTGGTCCCGGTATCATTTGGCGGGGAAACCTGCGCGGAAGCGGAGGGATTCGAATTGAGGGTACCTTTGAAGGTGAGATTCAAATTCAGGGGATGGTCGTTATCGGAGAGACTGGCAGAGTCACATGCAACAATCTGCGCGCAAACACTGTAATCGTTGCCGGCACAGTACGAGGCAACATCACAGCTGAAAAGCTTGAGATTCGCAGCACCGGCCGGGTTTGGGGAGATGTCAGCGTCGTAGGATTTTCCACCGAAGAAGGCGCCTTTTTACGAGGCCAGGTTCGAATGGAGGATAAAGTGATTATCGAGCCACAACCTCCTTCAAATTCGAATCTACCCTATCCTTCCTTTTAGGAGTTATACATGGATTATTTGAAAAAATTTAGCATTCCGATGTCACAACCGGATATTACCGAATCGGAAAGAGAGGCAGTTAATTCCGTCCTGCGCACTACATACTTGAGCATGGGTCCTTATTTAGATGAATTTGAAAAATCTTTGCGAGAATTTACCGGATCAGCACATGCGATCGCAGTCAGTTCGGGCACTGCAGGACTTCATCTAAGTGTTCGCGCGGCAGGTTGGCAGGATAACGATTGGGTTATTACTTCCCCTTTCTCTTTTGTATCTTCCNNCGCTGGTCTTCATTTAAGTGTTCGCGCAGCAGGTTGGGGAGATAACGACTGGGTAATTACCTCTCCTTTTTCATTTGTATCTTCCACAAATGTTCTCTTATATGAACGAATTACACCGATTTTTGTTGATGTGGATCCGATGACGGGGAATATTGATCCTCAACAGGTCGAACAGGCTGTCCATGATTTGACTTCTTCTCATGCAGCAGCACAAAACTGGTTACCGCCGAAAGGAGTATCCGATTCAGGGCAGTTGAAAGGCATGATTGCGATCGATGTATTCGGCCAACCAGCTGATTTTGATACGTTGAGAAAAATCGCCAATTCATTTCATCTGAAAATAATTGAGGATTCTTGCGAAGCATTAGGGGCTGAATACAAAAATCAAAAAGCGGGGACGCTGGGAGATTTCGGTGTATTCGCGTTTTATCCTAATAAACAAATCACAACCGGAGAAGGCGGTTTGGTAATTACCAATCATGACGAAGAAGCTGATAAAATCCGCGCCATGCGAAATCAAGGGCGGGCTCCAGGAGATACTTGGTTAGAGCATACTTATTTAGGATATAACTATCGTATGGATGAATTAAGCGCTGCCTTGGGAGCTGCCCAGATGAAGCGAATCCAGGAACTAATGGCTGCCCGTCAACGAGTGGCTGACTGGTACCGAGCCGAGCTTTCTTCTGTCCCCGGAATTACCTGTCCAGTGGTTGCCCCTACCACCACTCGTAGCAGTTGGTTCGTTTATGTGATCCGGTTGGACCGTGGAATCGATCGAAAATCGGTCTCGGAAAAATTAGCGGCATTAGGGATTCCGGTACGCCCCTATTTCTCGCCCATTCATTATCAACCTTATATTCGAGAAAAATTCGGATATCAGAAAGGCAGATTTCCGGTTACAGAAGATCTGGGAGAAAGAGGACTGGCTTTACCTTTTTCCGGAAAGATGACCGAAGAACAAGTACAGGAAATCGCATCCGCTTTGCGACAAATCCTGTAATTCTCTATTCCTAAAGATGAAACCCTCGAAGAAAAAAACGAATGAATTCATTTTCTTTCCCGATCGATTTTTGGGATTGATTGTCCTGGTTTCTTTATTTTTATTGTTTTTGGGAATCAGTATTTTCGGGTTCACTTTCTTTCCGCGACAGGAACCCGGTCCGGTTTTTTTTCTGTCTTTTATTCTTTCGATTTTATTTCTGGTTCCGGTTGCTTTTATTTTGTATCGCTGTTACGGTTTGCTTTCTTCCTCTTATACATTGACAAGGGATCGGCTGCAAATAAAATGGGGATTACGACAGGAAATCATTCCACTATCCGAAATCAACTGGATCCATACCCCTCAAGAAATGTCGGAAGAAATTCCCTGGCCGTTTCTACCGATGCCAGGCGCCTACCTCGGGAAAGTTCATACCGCGTCAGGTGAGGAAATCGAGTTTATGGCTTCAAATATAAAGAAAATGATATTTGTGGGGACTTCAAAAGGAATTTATGGTATTTCACCGGCTGATCCTGAAAGATTTCTGGATGGTTTCCAACGTGTGCTTCAAATGGGATCTGTATTTGAACCCACCCATCAGACCATTAAACCCGCGGATTGGATTGCTGCTTCATGGGAAAACCATATCGCCAGACGTTCTTTCATCTTCTCAGTTGCTTTTTTAGTTTTGATGTTTCTTTGGGTTGGTTTTCGCTTTTCCGGTTTAGAAAATTCCCGACTTAATTCCGGGAGTGAAATGACATTTCCGATGAGCAGTATTTTGATTCTGCCCTTTCTTGCTGGGATATTTTGGATAATCAACATGGGAATCGGGGTTCGATTGTATAAATCGGACAAATTGAAACAGATTGCCGAATTGATCTGGGGCAGCGGTGTAATCATTACTTTTTTATTCTTTATAGCGGGATTTATTATAAAATAGTTTTCTAAATAATCATTGATTGGGGAGAAAAATAAATTTATGGTAAAAAGCGGAGAGAAAAAGAATATTTTACCCCTCATCTCCTTATTCATTTTTTTCGTCATTTATGGGATTTATCTTTTCTTTGCATTTGCACAAGTGCCGATAGATTCCGACTTTGCTTCTCTAGTCATGGAAGCAAATGATATTCTTAATGGGAATATTCTTTTAAAAGGTTGGCATCTTACGAATGCACCCTTTACTTTTACGGAGATCCCTTTTTATGTGCTTGGCAGTGCTTTCTTTGGTATCAACGTCTGGTCATATATTTTTGCAAACATGGCTATGGTCTTGAGCCTTTTTTTCTTTGGATTCTTATTGATTTTTGACCGAACAGATCATCCCTTTAATCTATTCCATTTAATATTTATCGCAATTGCAGGCTTCCCCAATCCATATTTAATGCAAACCTTACGAGGCCATGTAGGATTGTTTGTCATCATATTCGCCGCGTTATATTGCTTAAAATTAATAAATAATCTACCGGAATATTCACAACAAGGGAAAAGATTAACAATAGTTTTCTTGATTCTTGTTGTTCTGGGAACTGCAAGTGATATCTTCATTTTCCCGATCCTGATTGCACCGATTCTTTTTATTTCTGTCTTTAAATTCATAAATTTTATTGAAATTACCGAAAAGGAAAAGAGAATTTTTTGGCTGACTATTCTGGGAGTGATTTTCGGGAAAGTATGTGAAAAAGCTTTGGTTTGGGCAGGGGGTGCGCCTACTTCAAAAAGACCTTCAACATTCACATATAATAATCTCTACGAAATACCCCAAACTATCTTAAAATATA
>DCTP01000108.1 GCA_002329625.1 Leptolinea sp. UBA1437 | reverse complement strand
TTAATCACATCTCATGAAGAAAATAAGCGAATCGGTTCTGTTCTAAAGGAAGAAGGAAAATTATCCGAAGAATTCCTTTTACGAGAATTGGCTGCCGTAAAACACACTCTATACGTGCCCTTGCAATCTTTACAAATAGGTCCGAGATTGGATCATTTTAATATCGAATTATTGAAAGAACTTTTCGCTTGTCCGATTATGGAGATGGACGATTCATTAATTATTGCAATTTCCGATATAAGCCCGATGGATGTCCAAGATAGGTTTGAAAAAATCTCACGGAAAAAAGTGGAGGTTGTATACAGCACATTAAATGACATTCAAACAGCTCTCACAGAACCGGTAAAAAGAATTAATTTAAAAAACAGTGACATTGAAAATTGTGTTTCCGAAGGTTATATGACTGCGGAACAGGCTCTACTGACCCTGATCTATCATGAAAAAAGTTTAAAACCAATTAATGAAGTTTTACAGGAAATGGGTCTGTTATCTGCGGCAAACAGGCTATGGAATACTCAATCCTATTACGGTAAATTCAAAAAAACCTTTCGAATGCTTTTTTAGAATTCATTGAGATTTCTGTATAAATCTTAAAATATATTTCTCATTTTTTAATAATAANNGTTTTTATAATAGACAAAAATTTTCTGTCAGATCAATTAACAAATCTTTATGTTCTTCGTGCTGAATTTTGCGATCCTTATTCTGATTCGGACTATCCGATCATCCAATTAACAATTCAATCAATAACAAACAAGAGATAGAAACCGCTCTTATGTCGGTTATAATTGAGACAAGAGTTTGGTGGACTTTTCATTTCATGTTATCTCAATAATAGTCAGGTGATTTTTTCATGACATATAATATAAAAAGTTTTAAACAGGAACTCAAAGCTGCCGGCGGAAAATGCAAAGTAGATTTGATTCTTGAGAATATTCGTTTGGTTGATGTCTATACGAACGAAATTCGGCCGGCTTCACTGGCAATATTCAACGGCAAAATTGTCGCATTAAATCCCACATCCGACTTTCAAGCCCATCAAAGAATTGATGGGGATGGGATGTTCGCAGTCCCCGGTTTCATTGACACTCACGTACATATTGAGACGACCCTGCTGACACCGGAAGCGCTCGCGGAAGCGATCACCCCCTGGGGTACCACTTCTTTATTTATTGATGCCATGGAAATCGCCAATGTTGCAGGGAAAGATGGGCTCTCCGCTCTGATTAAAGATTCCGATCAGTTGCCTTTTCGTATTTATCTTGAAATTCCGTCACGCGTTCCTACTGCGCCGGGCTTGGAAACTACCGGAGGGACAATCGGCGTTGAAGAAACGAAAGATTTATTCAGACTTGAGGAAACCGTTAGTTTGGGTGAATTAGATCCGGCCAAAATCCTTGAATATAAAGATGAATATTTGGAAAAAATTTTATCCGCTTATGAATCAAGAAGGATTTGCAACGGACATGCCATCGGGTTGACGCCTGAGGAATTGAATGTCTATGCGACCGGGCACCTTTCGGATGATCATGAAACCGTCACATTTGATGAACTGTTGAATCGCTTACGGGTCGGAATTCCCACTTTGATCCGGGAAGGCAGCAGTGAGCGGAATGTTGAGGAACTGATCCGCGGAATCATAGAGCATAATCTGCCCACGGAAAACTTAATGTTCTGTACCGATGACAAACATGTCAACGACATCTTTCGGGAAGGTCACATCAGCTATAATATCCAGAAATCCATCCAAATAGGGCTAGATCCCATCGAAGCCATTAAAATGGCAACCATCCATGCAGCACAGCATTTTCACTTGGAACATCAAATTGGTTCGCTTACTCCCGGGCGTTTTGCAGATATTGTCCTTCTTCCCGATTTAAAAGAAATAAAGCCCGCTCTGGTTCTGAAAGGAGGCAAAATCGTTTCGGAAGATGGTAAGCCGGTTCCGATCAAAATGAAGGATTATCCCGCTTTTCTATTTGACACGGTGAAACTGAAATCCGAGATCACATCCGACCGTTTTCGGATTCAGGCAGACGGGAAACGGGCACTTTGTCGTGTGATTCAACTCATCCCGGATCAGATAATCAACCGGGAAATTCATGAATGGTTACCAATCACTAACGGTCAGATTGATTCGCAGATCGATCGGGATATTCTTAAATTGGCAGTCGTGGAACGGTATGGCAAGAACGGACGGGTGTCCGTCGCTTTGGTTCAGGGATTTATGCTTAAAAAGGGGGCATTGGCTTCGTCCGTTTCGCATGATCACCATAATATTGTTACGGTAGGGACCAATGATTCCGATATGGCAATGGCAGTACGGGAAATCGCCAAAATGAATGGTGGCTTTGTTGCATGTGCCGATGGAAAAATCATCGGCAAACTTGAATTGCCTTTAGCGGGATTGATGAGCATTCTTCCGGCTCATGAAGTGATGCGACAAATGAACGATTTAAACAATGCAGCCCGTAGCTTAGGAGTTGAAATGGCCGCACCATTTATGACTTTATCGTTTATTTCGCTTCCGACCGTTCCTCAATTGGGATTGACGGATTATGGGTTAATTGATGTGCTGGGGCATCGATTAACCGATTTGATTATTGAGGTTGAAAACTGATTTTATGATGGATCAGGCATCCATATCGGTTATCGGAAAAAGAATCGGCAGAATAGANNAATACACTTCATTTGGCAATTGTCCGCTCAACAGAACCTCATGCTTTCATCACCGGACTGGATTTTTCCGAATTACCGTCCGATATTCTTTATTTCACCGCCAAAGATTTGGAAGAGAACATTATCGAAGACGCAATCGAAGATCAACCCGTTCTGGCATATGATAAAGTTCGTTTTTACGGTGAACCGATCGCCATCGTTGCAGCCGATTCACATCAAAAGGCTGTTTCTTTCTCTCAAAAAGTAAAAGTTAAGTACCAGAAGCTCCCGATCGTTGAAACCCCCAAACAAGCTTTAGAACCCGATGCTCCGTTGCTGTTTGAAAAAGGAAATTTGTTAAGTGAGTTTCACCATGAAAAAGGGAATGTAACGGAATCGTTTGAGGATTGCGATTTAATTCTTGAAGAAGATTTTCATTTGCCTATTCAGGACCATGCTTATATGGAACCAGATGCTGCTTTTGCTTGGATGGAAGGCGATGTTTTATCCATTTACACTTCTACCCAGAATGTTTTTCATGATCAACGTATGATAGCGCGAGCACTCGGAATTCCATTGCATAACGTCCATGTTATGGCAGCGACAGTCGGAGGAGGTTTCGGCGGAAAAGACGGTCACACGGTGCAGATTTTCGCCGCATTGGTTGCCTACCGTACCGGAAGACCGGCAAAAATTGTGATTAGCCGACGAGAAGTGTTTATCGGAACGTATAAAAGACATGCCGTAGATCTTCACTTGAAAATGGGTTTTCAAAAAGACGGAACCTTCCGAGCTCTCTCAAGTACGGCTTATTTAGATACGGGCGCTTATGCAGGTCTCGGTCCGGCGGTGATGGGACTCTTCAGTGAACATTTAGGCGGTCCGTACGTTATTTCAAATGTTAAGATAGATTCTTATCTCGTTTATACCGACAAAGCACCCGCTCACGCTATGCGTGGCTTCGGAGCTCCTCAGGGTGCATTCGCCACCGAAAGTTTGATCAATCGTGCCGCAAATATTCTCCAAATCGATCCGATTGAAATCCGCATGAAGAATGCTCTAACTCAAGGCGCTCTCGGGACACTCGGTCAAAAAATGGAACATGTCGTTGGCCTTCGAGAAGCATTGGAAGTGGTCAGAGATTCTGATTTATGGAAAGAAAAAAATACCAATCAAGATCCATCTATCGGTTTTGGAATCGCAGCCGGCTATCTCAGTTGCGGATTAGGAAAAGGCGTTCCCGATTCGGCAAAAGTGGAGATTGATCGAGAACCGAACGGAGATTTTACCGTTCGAGTCGGATTGGTTGACATCGGACAGGGCAATGCAACCGCCTTGGCTGCGATTGCCGGCGAAGCACTGAAAGTCCCCTTGGAAAAAATCCACCTGATTATGGCAGACACAACACAGACTTTCGATTGCGGATCCACAGCCGGCTCCCGATCGGTCTTTATCGCCGGGAATGCAATTCTTGCCGCTGTTCGAGATTATTTTTCCCATCCGGAAACTGGGAGAGGATTCGCTGAAACTGAATTTCCACAGTCGAAAACCGATTTGAATGTCATCGGTTTTCCTCACGCCATGTATACCTTTATCGCACAGGCTGTCAAATTAAAATTGGATCCCATCAGCGGGCAACCGCAATTAGCGGGTATTTTTGCAGCTACGGAAGCAGGAAAGGTAATTAATCGTCTCTCAATGGACGGGCAAATACAAGGTGGAATTGCGATGTCCATAGGCTATACTCTCGGCGAGAATATGAATTATCGGAATGGGATTCCGGATAATCAAAGATTTACCGTATATATTCTGCCGACAGCCGAAGATATCCCTCCGATTCAAAATGTTTCCGTTGAACTTTATGAGGCAACCGGTCCTTATGGTGCCAAGGGAGCGGCTGAAGTTGCGACAGTTGTCATCGCACCGGCAATAACATCCGCTATAGAATCGATTCGGGATTTAAAAATCAATCGGTTACCCCTAGATTTCGAACAAATTCTGGATGCGAAAGAGAAAGGCTCGGTTTGCTGATGGATGTAATTCGCCCCGGCAGCTTGCAGGACTGTTTACGGATCTTGAAAACCGAACATACCATACCCATTGCCGGCGGAACCGACCTGATGGTAAACCTGGCGTTGAATAAAATTTCTCCGGATAGAATCATTGATATCACTGGGTTACAAGAATTGAAAGAAATATCTCTTTCAGATAATTTTCTGAAAATAGGCGCATTGGTCACTTTTTCGAGACTTGCGGGAAAGGAAATCGCACAATACCCATGCTGCAACGCTCTACGAGAAGCTGCAGAAAAAATGGGGTCACCGCAAATTCGCAACCGAGCAACGATCGGCGGGAATTTGGTCACGGGTTCATCGGCCGGTGACGGTTCAGTGGCAATCCTTGCGTTGGATGCCCAGGTAGAATTAACCGGTTTGGACGGAATTCGAAAAGTTCCGTTATCTCTTTTTTACAGCGGTTATCATCAGACCGCTATCCATTCCGATGAGCTGCTGACCGCGGTATATATTCCCATCCGTCCCGGGACTTCATCCTTTCAAAAAGTCGGGAAACGCAATGCACTTGCAATTGCGGTTGCCAGTTTGGCTATTTATTCATATATACGTGATTCACATTTCGAACAAATTTACATTGCAATCGGCTCTGTGGCTCCGACCCCGATTCGGGCTGTCAAAACAGATCTTTTTCTGCAGGGTCAAAAAATTACCAGCGGAGTCATTAAAGAAGCGGCACGAATCATCCAGGATGAAATCGCTCCGATTACCGATATCCGGGGAACAGCCGATTATCGAAGGAAGCTGATTGCTAATCTTTTAGCGGATCAATTACAACAACTGTCGGAGTCTAAAAATTGAGATGAGTAAAGTAATGCTTTCCTGTAAAATAAACGGCGAAGAAATCCATTCCGAAATACCATCCGATATGCGTCTAATTGATTTTCTGCGTGAGGAAATGAATCTAACCGGTGTTAAAGAAGGGTGCAGCGAAGGGGAATGCGGAGCCTGTACGGTCCTTTTTAATGGCGATCCGGTTAATTCATGCATTATGCTGGCAATTCAAGCCGAAGGAGCTGAAATAACCACCATTGAAGGTATTGCAAAGGATGGAAAACTATCCGATTTACAGCAGGCTTTCATTGATCATGGCGCGGTACAATGCGGATTTTGTACTCCAGGAATGATCCTTGCCGCACAAGCGCTGCTGGATAAAAATCCACATCCAGCCGAAGCGGAAATCAGACATGCCATTTCGGGAAATTTATGCCGGTGCACCGGCTACCAAGCGATTGTTGATGCCATCCTTGCCGTCAGTCAAAGGAAATAAGAATCTTTCGGCACACTTCGACGTCATGAGTCCGTTTTTCATATGCTACGACTTTATGATGAAAATAATATTGACGAACAAATTTAATCAATGTATTATCCAGTTATGATAATAATTTCGTGTACGAGCACATAACTTTTACTGTTCGAAGAGATTTGTTATTCAAGCATGACAGAATTTAAATCACTTTTCTAATTTACAAGGAGGAATTTTATGGGAGACAGAATTGTAACTTTATGTACATCTCAATGGGCTGATTTGGAGTTTGAAGAATTATGTAAAACAGCTTCATCTATGGGTTATGATGGGATTGAGATTTCCACTTGGGGAAACAGTTTCGATTTAGATAAAGCGGCAACCGACGATAACTATATTCAATTTATTAAAGACACACTTGCGAAATACAATTTGCAATGCCAAGCGTTGTCAATGCATATCATCGGGCAATGTGTGGGAGATCTTCCCGATCCACGCCTGAACAACTTTGCACCAGCCCGATTAGCGAACAAACCCGATGAAATTCGAGCTTGGGCAATTGAATCGATGAAAAAAGGGCCAGTGATTGCTTCAAAATTAGGTGTAAAAATCATCACCTGCTTCACCGGCTCTCCAATTTGGCGCTATTTATATTCCTTTCCGCAAACTCCAGAATCAATGATCGAAGAGGGCTTTAATGAAATCGTCCGTCTTTGGACGCCTATTTTGGATGAGTTTAAGAAATATGACGTCAAATTTGCCTTGGAAGTTCATCCGGGAGAAATTGCGTTCGATTATTATTCAACCGCAAAAATTCTTGAAAAATTTAAAGATAATGACACTTTTGGAATTAATTTTGATCCCAGTCATTTACTTTGGCAGGGAATCCAACCGCATTTATTCCTCAGAGACTTTATCAAACGGGTCTATCATGTTCACATGAAGGATGTGGCGGTAACGCTTGATGGTCGCTCCGGTTTACTCGGATCCCATATTGATTTCGGTGATTCCCGTCGGGGATGGAATTTCCGTTCTTTAGGACATGGAAATGTAAATTTCGAGGAAATCATCCGGGTATTGAATGAAGGCGGATATGAGGGACCACTTTCGGTAGAATGGGAAGACAGCGGAATGGATCGGATCGCCGGTGCTACCGAAGCCGCCGCTTTCGTGAAGAAAATAAACTTTAAAAAGTCAGATATAAAATTTGACGAAGCGATAGCGAATTAATGGGGAATTTCATTATGGAGAAAAAAACAATCACTTACGGAATGGTTGGTGGTTCAAACCAAGCCTTCATCGGGGATGTTCATCGAAAAGCGATCGCACTGGATGGAAGAGCAAAATTAGTCGCCGGATGCTTCTCTTCAAATCCAGATCATAACCGGGAGACAGGTGAAACGAATCACATTTCGCCGGATCGATTATATTCCGATTATCAGGCTATGGCGAAAACCGAATCTACCCGTCCCGATAAAATTGATTTCGTTTCGATAACGACTCCGAATCACACCCACTATGCGATAGCAAAAGAATTCTTACTTGCTGGCATTAATGTGGTTTGTGAAAAACCGCTGTGCTTTACGGTTGAGCAAGCCGAGGAACTCAAAAAAATTTCGGAAGAAAAAGGTTTGATTTTTGCGGTCACCTATGCCTATACCGGCTATACAATGGTTAAGGTAGCCAGAGAAATGATCGCCGACGGAAAAATCGGTAAAATTATCAATATCAACGCTGAATACGCTCAAGATTGGCTGCTGGATGAAATCAGCGAAAATGAAAAATCTTCGGGGAAGAAATTCTCCTTCTGGCGGATGGATCCCGAAAAATCCGGTATTTCGAACTGCACGGGTGATATCGGAACTCATATGGAAAACATGGTCCATTATTTGACCGGTCTGAAAATTAAACGGTTGCATGCGACAATTAACCGTTTTGGTCATGCACTGGATCTGAACGCTAACATGATCGTTGAATATGAAAATCAAATCAACGGTGGGTATTGGTGTTCACAATTAGCAGCCGGGCATAAAAACGGTTTTGTTGTTCGAGTCTTCGGTACGGAAGGAGGAATCGAATGGATGGAGGAATTCCCGGACTACCTAAAATTTACCCCTCGGAACAGTGCGACTCAGATTCTATCTCGCAGCAGTGGATATATAACGGAGAAAGCTGCCAGCTATGGTAGGTTACCGGCAGGTCACCCTGAAGGATATATTATTGCTTTTGCGAATACTTATAAAAATATTATCAGTACGATACTGAAGAAGAATGCCGGTGAAACACCGTCCGAAGGAGATTTGGATTTCCAAACCGTGACAGACGGCCTCAACGGTGTGAAATTTGTCCACGCAGTTATCGAGAGTGCCGATAATGATTCTAAGTGGGTAACATTAGATTAAACGAAGCATCATATATTAACAAAACGAGGTCTGAGGTTGAAAAAGGCTTTTTCAACCTCAGACCTTTTTATTAATCCCTGTCTCCGGAATGAATCTGATAGATTTACAATTGATCTGCTTACTCATCTCCCCAACAACTCTGCCAATATTTTCGAATAACCGTTCCGATATGAGATTCAATCAAATCCTGAGGCGAATTCGTTATTTTTTTCTCTCGAATAAGTTGTGCTTCCGCCGGCATAAATTGACTAATTAATGAATACGGAAGCGGATATCGAATCAAATTATCGATTAATTTTAGGACGGCAGCCGATACATGCGGTTCATTCCAGTAGTAACGTATTCGATCACTTAAGCTATACTTTCTTGAAAAAGCTTGCTGAGCGGAATCTTGTCCATAAAACTTAATCCAATAAGACGGATTTTCTAACATAACCTGATCAATTATATCGAGTGCATGACTAGTTTCCGATCCGTATCGGTTCCCAACCCATTCTTCTTCCATTGCCGCTAATGCAAAAACAGCTTCACGATAAGCAAAAGTCAATTCCGGTCCTACCTTTAGAATTGCGAAATGATCCTGGACCATCGATCGGAGTGATTCAACTGTTTGATAATCCGTAGAATGAGCTTCATATATTATGTCAGAGAATTCCAGGATAGCTTCCGAAAGTTTTCGGGCATTTTCATGATTGTAATCATGAATTTCATGATCACCAAATTCCACTCCGGGTTGCACCACCAAAGCAATGGTTCTGGAAAATGCATCATGCAGACCCATTTTGGTAAAAACTTCTTCAAAAATTTCAAGAGTTTCTTTCACACTCTTCGGTTGGGTAATTTCTAATGTTTGTTCATTGCTTTTTGATCCTCCGGGTGGCGGAACTTCCGAACCGATAACATAAAAAGGTCTAATTCCGTCTGTGATTGCGGAGGCATTTTCTGCAGCTTCGCATAAAATGGCAGACCTCTCGGCAATAAGGGTCGATGTGAGGGGCAAATCGACATCACTTAACGAAGGCATACTCATGTCAATATGGATTTTTGCAAAGCCGGCATTGACAAAAGCAGCGATCATATCACAAGCTTTCTGTAATGCTGAATCAATCGGTTCGCTTTGCCAAGGGTTGATTCCCAAATGATCCCCACCGAGAATTATCCTATTCAGAGGGAAATCCATACGATAAGCAATTTCACGGATATAGTCCGCAAAATCGAAGGGCGTCATACCTGTATAGCCGCCAAATTGATTAACCTGATTGCATGTAGCTTCAATTAATACAAAGTGATTATCATTTCGTTTTGATTCTTTCAACGTTGCACTGATTACAGATTCGTTAGCGGAACAAACCGAAAAAATCCCGATAGGTTTCCCTTTTTTATGAGAACGTATAACTTCAACAATCGGAATTGCAGAACTAAAATTTTCCATTATTCCTTCCATACAGATACAAATTTCTTAAAGACCGAATTTAGTTAAATCTTCTCTACCGGCTTGTGTGGATGTTCCTCCGATCCCTAATGTGGATAATGCGCCGCAGATGCAGCCGATTCTTAAACTCTTTTCAATTCCTAATCCGTTTAAGAAACCGAACAAAAAACCTGCGTCAAATGAATCACCGGCACCGGTTGTGTCAATAGGCTTTACCTGAATTGTCTCCGCTGAATAACGCACTTTATCTTTTTCGGCAAAAGCGCCGTCTTCACCGTTCTTTACCACAACCAATAGATTACGATTCTTCGTCAAATGCCGAATCGCCGAATCCGGATCTTTTTCTCCGGAAATTGCCATTAATTCAGTCATATTCGGCAAAAAAACATCCGTATAGTCCAATACATTAAAAATATCGTCTTCCCATTTTTCCTTGGGATCATAATTGGTATCAATGGAGGTTGACAGCNNGAATCTTGACGAATATTATTTAAAAGATAAAACGATCCTGAATGTAAATGCCGGCTCTGAGCAACAATCTCAAAATCGATATCTTGAAAATTGAGGAGCAAATTCGATCCTCCGAATGTCAAAATTGCACGGTCATTTCCGTCAGATAAACTGATGCTCAGCCCGGTTTTAACAGACGGATCAATTACCAGGCCGCTTACATCANNCATAAAATGTCCGAAGTGATCATCACCGACTTTGCCGATAAAAGTTACTTTCAAACCGAGTTTTGCGGCTCCGACAGCGAATATTCCTGCAGATCCTCCGATTGTCAACTCAGCATCATCGATCCATTTCTCAACCTGACCGAATTCCGGAATAATGTCTTTCCCGGTTAATATCAAATCCGGATTAACATCCCCGATTACTGCGATATCAAATTTTTTTTGCATATCTTTTTATGTTTTCCGTATTCCCTAGAAACGTCAGACTTTCCCATCCGATCCGCACACCATTATTTTTTGTTTCACAAAATCTCGTACCGCATCACGTCCGGCAGCACCATATTTCTTCGGATCGAATATTTCGTCGTCCTCAAGCACTTTGCGACAGGCTTGGGTGAAATACCAGCGTAGTTCTGTAGCAAAATTTACTTTGCTCATACCCAGCCGAATTGCATGTTTAACATCTTCATCTGGAATACCTGACCCACCATGCAGTACTAAAGGAACAGAGACTCGTTTAGCGATCTGCTCGATCCGTTCAAAATCCAGTTTCGGTGTTCCTTTGTAGAATCCATGCGCTGTCCCAATCGCTACAGCCAGGAAAGATCATCCCGTCCGGTCCACAAACTCCACTGCCTGGTCCACATTCGTGTAAAGAGCATCCTTATCCTTCACCTCGAGGCTGTCTTCTTTTCCGCCAATGGTGCCTAGTTCACCTTCCACCGGGATATTCAAAATCGAAGCCACTTCGACAACCTTCTTCGTCAACGCAATATTTTCTTCAAAGGGAAGTTTCGAGCCGTCAATCATGATGGAAGTATATCCAGCCCGAATCGCTTCGCAGGAACGCGCAAAGGAATCTCCATGATCCAAATGAAGTGCAACCGGAATTTTTGAATTATCAGCTATCGATTTCACGATTGCATAAAAAAGTGAAGGGGGTGCATATTTTAAAGTTGAAGGTGTCGTTTGAATGATTAAAGGCGAATTCGTTTCTTCTCCGGCTGCAATTACAGCTTGCGCCATCTCCATGTTTTCGATATTGAGAGCACCAATCGCATAATGCCCTTTTTGAGCATCGGATAAAATTTTGAATGAACTGATAAGCGGCATAAATCCTCATTTCCTAATAATTAAAATTTCTTATCTTTATAACTTGATCCATGGATCTAGCCCTTCGGGTTTATCAGGATCCGCAC
>DCTP01000128.1:2344-3192 GCA_002329625.1 Leptolinea sp. UBA1437 | reverse complement strand
ATTCTCCTCTTTGTCATGAAGCAATTTTGTCATTGCCGGATTAACTCGCACAATATGATGACTGAGATCAAGAACAAAAATACCGTCCGGAACTGCATCAAATAAGGCGCTTATCCGGTTCTTCTCACGAATATTCTCTCCATATAGATCTGCATTGTGAATCGCAATCGCCGCTTGATCGGCAAAGATTTTAAGCATCGCCAAATCGTTTATTGTAAAACCCGTATGAAACTTGCGGAAAATCACAATAATCCCCAGAAAATTTCCGTGCTCGACTAACGGAAGGCCGACGCCGTCCGCAAAGCCCAATTCCGGCATCTGACAAATTCGCTGAATCAACAGATTAATCTCAATCAACGCGTTTTGATCAAAACTTTCTTCACGTTCCGAAAAATTTTTTAAATAAGTCTCGATATATCTTGCCGTCGGTTCCAATACTCCGGAAATTGCCCGTACATGCCATTTTTCTTTCGGATCATAAAGAGCAATGAACCCCGCTTCCCCATTCAACAAATTTAATGTGATCCGCAAAATCTTCCAAAGAAGAACATCCAGATCCATTTCTTGAGTCAGAACACGAGCTAACTCGATTAGATAATCCCGTTGACGTACTCGAATATCTTGCAGCATAATTTTTATCTTTCAAAATATCAAATCTTTTTCAGATTATAATCGGAATGGGTGGTTTCATAGATCAAATTCGGCATTCGGAAACGATTCGTCATGAAAATCACTCATCTGAATAAACTTTTTTCTCATAGAATCGCATGAAAGGAATAATCATCTTGAATTCAATAGAAACTCTGTCGATTCAATATTTATGAATGAACGAGAGAAAAAAAGAAAGG
>DCTP01000128.1:0-2338 GCA_002329625.1 Leptolinea sp. UBA1437 | reverse complement strand
GGTTATTTTATAGGGACAGGGAGGATAGATATGCAAAATTTGCTGGTGATCATGGATATGAATAACGGATTTGCAAAAAAAGGGAACCTTTTTAGTCCTCGAACGGCAAATCTGATCAATCCGATAGCCGATTATTGTAAAAAATCAAAAGAAAAAGGTTGGACTATTCTTGCTCTTTCGGATACGCATGATCCGCAGGATATTGAAATGGAATCGTTTCCGAGCCATTGTTTGGCCGGCAGTGATGAATCGGAAGTGGTCGATGAAATTAAACCTTATTGTGATTTTATCCTTCCGAAATTTACAACCGGTGGATTTTTTGAAATACAGGAAGCATCTCAAGAAAACAAATTGCTGGATTTACGTCGTTATGAGGAAATTCATGTGGTCGGGTGTTGTACCGATCTTTGTGTCTTCAATTTTTGTTTGATTACTCAAAAACACATGGAATACGAATATCATAAAAAGCGGATCTCAAGAATACCGGACATAGTCGTTCACAAGGATTTAGTCGATACCTATGATTCGGAAGGCCACGAGGCGGATAAGCTGAATCGGTTTTTCTGGGAACACATGAAATTAAATGGAATAAAGGTTGAATAATGACAGCACATAATCTTCGTGAAAAATACGATTCAAGAAATCTCAGTATGCTTTTTGACTTTTATGAAATGACAATGGGCAACGGTTATTTCAAGCAAGGGATGAAAGATAAAATCGTTATTTTCGATTTGTTTTTCCGGCGGATACCGGATGACGGAGGCTTTGCCATTATATGCGGCTTGGAACAAGTCGTCCAATATATTGAAAATTTGCATTTTACCGAAAATGAGCTGGCATATCTGACGAATAAAAAGCTCTTTGATCCGGATTTTATTGATTATTTGCGTCATTTCGAATTTCATTGCGATGTCTGGGCGATACCCGAAGGTACGCCCGTTTTCCCCAATGAGCCTTTAGTCCGGGTTCGGGGTCCGATAATCGAGGCTCAATTAATCGAAACAATGTTACTGGTAACGATCAATCATCAATCCTTGATCGCGACAAAAACGAATCGGATTGTTCGAACTGCCAAGGGGAAAACCGTTCTTGAATTCGGCACTCGCCGAGCCCAGGGCTATGATGCCGCCAATTACGGTGCACGTGCCGCTTATATTGCCGGCGTGGCAGGCTCAGCAAATAACTGGGCGGATATTCACCTCGGCGTACCGGCAAGCGGAACGATGGCACATTCCTGGATTTTGTCTTTCGATTCGGAATATGAGGCTTTTAAAGCTTATGCAAAAAGCTATCCGGATAACTGCAATCTTTTGGTCGATACCTACAATACACTGAAATCGGGCGTTCCAAATGCCATTCGTGTGGCACATGAAGTACTCGAGCCGATGGGCAAAAGGTTGGTCGGAATTCGCTTGGACAGCGGTGACATCGCTTATTTGTCCAAAAAAGCCAGAAAGATGCTGGATGATGAGGGACTGAAAGATTGTAAAATATTTGCCAGCAATTCGCTGGACGAATATATTATTCGATCATTAAATGTCCAGGGTGCCCGCGTGGATGTCTATGGTGTCGGAGAAAGATTGATAACCGCCAGCAGCGAAGCGATTTTCGGCGGTGTCTATAAGCTGGTGGGTATTTATGATGAAAACGGAAACTTGATTCCGAAAATTAAAATTTCCGATACGTTTGAAAAGATCACAAACCCTTCCTTTAAAGAGATATGGCGCTTGTACGAAATCGGCGATAATCATCCTTTGGCGGATGTCATCACATTGGAAGATGAAGTGATCGAAGATAACGTTCCTATCGAAATTTTTGATCCGTTAGATCCGACTAAACGCAAATTGATTACAAACTTTCATACAAAGAAACTTCTGGTCCCGATTTACGAGAAAGGGAAATTAGTTTATAAGTTACCAACCCTCCAACAGATTCGAAGAAATTGTCAGAAAAACGTCGATGAATTATGGGAAGAAATTCGCCGGTTGGATAATCCGCATACCTATTATGTTGATCTTTCACAGAAGTTGTGGGATTTGAAAACCCAAATGATCAAAGAAGCCCGTATGATTTCTCAATAATTTACGCAGGGGAAACTTAGTCTGGATAACGGAAGGGAATGTAAATGGATAAAATTCGAACGGCTGTGATCGGATGTGGAAAAGTGGGAGCCACTCATGCGCTTGCTTATAAAACGCTTCCAAATTCTGAGCTCTGTGCGGTATGCGATGTATCACAAAAGAATGCAAATCAGTTTGCGAAAGAGTACAATGTTCGGGCATATTCTGACATAAAAAAAATGATTCGTGAAAACGGGGTCCAAGTTGTTTCGGTCTGT
>DCTP01000029.1 GCA_002329625.1 Leptolinea sp. UBA1437 | reverse complement strand
GTTGGATTTCTCCCGAATTTATTTTCTGGGCAATTATGGATTGATGATTTTAGGGAATTCGGAAATCCTCGATTCGATCAAAGAGGAAGACCTTTACTGGATGCGTCTCGGTGTTGAAAAGGGCGGTGCGATGGATCAGTTTGTCAAGACTAAACTGATCGGACGCGGACTGATCGATTTTCAGCAGGTGATTTATTTCGATACCGTTGCGGAAGCGGTCGATGCTTTGAATTGGAATGAAGTGGATTTGATTTTGATGGCTCGAAATACCTATAAGCGACAATATGAAATAGATGGTTCTTATCGCTTTGTTTCGCCCGAATGGCTGAAGGAAAATTATGCTTTTGCTTCTTATAAAGGTTCGAATTTGATACCCGAGATCAATCGGTTATTGGATTTGATCATGGCGGATGGCACGGCGCAAAAACTCGCCGGTAAGTACGGGAATTTAATCTCTTCTCATCCGATTGCGGTTTCTCCGGATCGTCCGGAAGAAAATCAAGAGGAAATGATCTCTGCGAAGAACGGAGAAGAACCCTGTCTGAATGCCATGCGTTTTCTTGCTGATGTAACGGTTCCGGACGGGACAAAAATCCCTCGCGACAGCGAATTCGAGAAAACCTGGCGGGTCTACAACATCGGAACCTGCACCTGGACAAAAGANNGCGTCTCTGGGCGTTCAACGTATACCGGTTGTCGAAGAAGTTTCCCCCGGTTCCGACTATGAATTTACCGCTGTCTTTAAAACCCCCTCCGAAACGGGAATGACAAGGACGAGTTGGCAGATGATGACTCCAGAAGGGAAATCCTTCGGACAAACCGTTTGGGTCAATATTGAGGTTACGGATGATGGGCTTTCAAAAAGCAATTGACACGGCGCTTGGTGCGAGTTTCGTCTGCGGCGGATAAGGTAAAATTGGGAAGAACGGCTGTCTTAACAGGCAGCGATTTATGGAAATTATTGATTATCGAAAGAATGAACAATATAAAAGAAAAATATGCGGGGATGGAAGATAAGGAGGATAAATGGAAAATTTAAATGACCTCGTCAAGTCCGGGAAGAACAGTTTCCAGGAATTAATGGAAAAAATCCCTGGGATTAAGGGATATAAGGCGAAGGAAGATCGCCGTGATACAGACAAAATTATTCGTGAAGAAATCGCAAAAAAATTCGAGGAAGAATGGACCAGGATTTCGGCGATTCAACGTGATTTGATTAAAGCCGGAAATCTCAATGCGGTTTCCGATTTGGAAAGTGCGGCGATTAAAATTCGGCAATTTACCGATCGAATCAAGACAGCCCCCTATGGATACGCCGGATTGTTGGATGCCATAAAAGTGGATGACGCCGCCTTGACACGGCTATATGAGTATGATTTGTACTTACTGAAGATGGCGGATACCGTCAAAGCTTCCGTAGATGAAGTGGAAAAAGCGGTCGCATCCGATCCGGATAATATTAAAAACGCGATCAGTCAGTTGACAAAAGCCGCGCAGGATAGCCTGACGGCATTTAACCAGCGTACCGAAGTCATAATCGGTGCAAGTGAATCTTAATTCGGGAAAATCAGGAGAATAAAGAATGGCTCGCATTTTTGATGTAGTTGAATATCCTAGTGAAATGACGGATGAAATTGTTCACCGTTTCCCCGAGACCGGGGTGGCCGATTTAAGATTCGGTTCTCAAGTCATCGTACGCGAATCCCAAAGGGCGATATTTTACAGAGACGGAAAGGCGCTCGATCAATTAGGACCCGGACGCCATACAATTTCAACGGCTAACATTCCGCTTTTAACCGCTTTGCTGGGCGTTGCATTTAATCATCGGACGCCATTTACGGCGGAAATTTACTTTGTCTCTATGCGGGAATTCGCCGATGTCAAATGGGGGACTTCACAACCGATCATTGTTCGGAACCCTGGCGTGGGTCTGGGCATCAGTTTATTGCAAGGGTATGGGACCTACAGTTTTCAGGTGAGTGATCCGCAGCAGTTCGTCACTCAGATCGTTGGTGCTTCACAATCCTATTCGTTGAGCGCGATTGAAGATCGGCTGCGAGCGATGTTGCTCTCCAAATTGCAGGATACCTTGGGCGTGATAACCGGGGAACAAAACGCGGATGTAATGAAGCTGATTGGGTTGGTGGAAGAGATCGGTGCGGCCGTCCGAGCGAAAGCTCAGGATGATTTTGCCGCCATCGGGCTGGCACTGAAGAGTTTTTATATCGCCAGTCTGAAACCCTCCGAAAAATCGGCGGAAGAGCTGCGGGCGATGGGAATGCTCGACATGGACGTATATACCCAGCTCCAAGCGGCGGATGCATTGCGGGAGGCTGCGAAGAATCCGAGCGGCGGTGCGGGATTAACCGCCGGAATCGGTGCTGGTATCGGCTTGGGAGATATTATTGCGAATACGNNGCAATCCCCCGCACAAAGCAACGCTTCAGCCGCTGCCAATCAATCGGCAACCGCGGAATCCGGTGAAGTATTGACTCCCGCTGAAGCGGCTAAATTATTGAAAGTATCGGAAGAAGATGTTATCGCTTCCATCGAATCGGGAGAATTGAAAGCACGAAAAATCGGCTCAGCTTATCGAATCAGTCGGGAA
Organism: Leptolinea sp. UBA1437; assembly: GCA_002329625.1. Classification (GTDB taxonomy): domain Bacteria; phylum Chloroflexota; class Anaerolineae; order Anaerolineales; family Anaerolineaceae; genus Flexilinea. The sequence continues at coordinate 6,996 of DCTP01000029.1, read as the reverse complement.
TCTCTGAATGAATTTCTGAAAGGATAAGCGGGCAACCAAAAAACAATGAAACTTTATGAGTATCAGTCTAAAGGTTTCTTTAAAAAGTACGGAATACCGATTCCGGCCGGACATGTTACATCAATCGCACGGGAAGCAAAACAAATTGCCGAAGAAATCGGATTGCCGGTCGTCGTCAAAGCCCAAGTCTTAGCCGAGGGTCGAGGGATGGCTGGCGGGATTCGTTTAGCCAAAACCCCCGAAGAGACAGAGATTTTTGCTTCCGAAATTCTTTCGGCGAAGATTCACGGGCTTCCCGTTCAGAAAGTCCTGATTGACGAAGCGCTGTCCATTGAAAAAGAATATTTTATTTTGATTTCCATCGATCGGGCAAAAAAACGACCGCTGTTGATGATGTATGATTCGGGAACAATTTATATCGAGGCAGCCGCAAACGCCTTGTTTGAAAACTTGGATCGGGTTTACATCGATCCGTTGATCGGTTTGCAGCGTTATCAGATTCATCAATTGGCTTACAAACTAGATTTTCCGGGTAAATATATACGAAGTTTGACCGAGATCTGTATGGGACTTTGGCGTCTGTTTTGCGACTTGGATGCCCGAATGGCCGCGATCAATCCGCTTGTGATAACCACCGATCAGCGGATTTTGGCGCTGGACGGCAAAATCACACTTGATGACAATGCCCGTTTTCGACAGGAATCACTGACCGACTTCGTCGACCTCGGCTATTTAAAGTATGGAGAATTGGAAGCCGGCAAGCACGGTCTAGATTATATTAAGATGGACGGGAATATTGCCTGCATGATCAACGGGGCGGGTTTGACGATGACAACGCTGGATCTGATTGAAGCAAACGGCGGGAAGCCGGCAAATTTTCTTGACCTGGGTGCGGGGGTAAATACCGAAAAAATCCTTGCGGCGATGGATATTCTGCAAAACGACCCGGCGGTAAAGGTGATCTTGGTATGTATTTATGCGGGAATGACGCATTGCGATGACGTGGCTCGTGGATTACTGGAAGCGATGAATCGATATGACAGCAAAATTCCCATCGTTGTCTATATGGGTGGGTCGATGTCGGCATTGGGAAATCAAATCTTAAGTGGCTCCCCGGCGATTCTGGTACCGAGTTATGAAGAGGCGATCCGAAAAGCGGTCGAAACAGCTGCGGGACAGGGTTGATATGGGAATTTTGATTAATTCATCGACGAAGGTCATAGTTCAGGGAATAACCGGCAGGGAAGGCAGCTTTCATACGGAACAAATGGCAGCTTATGGCACTCAAATTGTTGCGGGTGTCTCGCCTCAAAAAGGCGGAAGCTGGGTGTTGGACGGAAAAATTCCGGTATTCGATACTATGCAGGCTGCGATGGAAGTCACGGAAGCGAATGCATCGATCATTTTCGTGCCGGCGCGAAACGCCACCGATGCGCTGTTTGAGGCGGCGGATTCGGGGGTGGAATTGGTGGTTTGTATCACCGAAGGAGTTCCGGTGCAGGATGTGGTAAAAGTGTGCCAATATATGTCCAACCGGGGAGTGCGATTGGTCGGACCNNATTATCAACCCGGGAGAAGCCAAATTGGGGGTAGCGCCGTCCGATTGTGTGATTCCCGGGAAAGTTGGCGTTATCTCGCGTTCCGGAACGCTCAGCTATTTGGTGATGAGTGAAATGAAAAGTCGGGGAATTGGTGTCAGTACCTGTATCGGGATCGGCGGAGATATTGTTCAAGGAACTACATTTGTGGAAGCGTTGGAACTGTTTGAGACCGATCCATATACCGAGCGAATTCTTTTAATCGGTGAGGTCGGGGGATTGGAAGAGGAACGTGCGGCGAGCTATGTAGCCTATAAAATGACCAAACCTGTCACCGCATTGTTGGTGGGGAAGACTGCTCCGCAGGGGAAAAAGATGGGACATTCCGGCGCCTTCATCGAAGCCGGAATCGGCGGTATCGACTCTAAAATCGAAGCGTTCGAATCGGTCGGTGTCCGTGTGGTCACCGATATTAAAGAAGTCCCCGACGCCCTACAGGGTTAAATAAAAAAACAGGAACATTGCAGAAGGCAGGCAGATGTTCCTGTTTATCAGCCTTTTTCGATTTATTTGGACAGAACTCTGATGACATCTCCCACGGTTTTAATTTCCTTCGCCTGTTCGTCGGAAATTGTCACATTAAAAGCTTCGCTGAACCCGTCGATCAGGAAAAACTGATCCATTGAATCCGCTTTAAGATCTTCGACAAAACGGGTTTCGGGAGTGATATCCGATCCGTCGATTTTTAATACATCGGTAATCACTTTTTTTACATTATCCAAAGTTATTTCCATAATTCGTTCTCCTGAATAAATTTCTCAATTCATATTTTGTTATCGATTTTAACACTCACTTGACTGATAAAAATTTTACCTGATTTCATCGATCACCAAACTCTTTTTGACATCATCTGTGATAATCGAAAACTGATTAACCGTTTCCTCGGTCGTTCCGTCCTTGTAATGATAAGTCAAGCCGACATTTACGATTGCCGGATTGGTATCATAGCTCTGGAGAAACGCATAATTTACCTCAACGGATTCGACTTTATCCCAGTAATTTTGATAAACCGTCATCGGGTTTGCTTCTCCCGTGTAACAGCAAGCTTGTTGCATTTTTTCCGAAAGCATCCACCAAGCGGTCTCGTAGTCTCGTTCATTCAGCGTTTTGTAGTAAGTGCGGATGAATTCTTCGACATTTGGATAGTCCGCCGCGACCCATGGGGTAAACGTCATTGAAGGAGCGGGAGAAGGAGTGATATCGAAATTCGGAACAACCAGCGGATTGGGGGTATTTTGCGGAGGCGGTTCGGTGAAGATAATGGTTGGATTTTCTGTCATTTCGGCAAAATAGGTTTCCGCAATTTGGGTATACAGCGAATCGGAGTTTTCGGTTTTTTGCTGTGCCAGAGCCGCCTCGTTTTGTCGCGAAACAAAAAGAATGATTCCGGCTGTCAGCAAAATGAAAACCGGAATGAGTGCATACAGCCAGGGATGAATCGGCTTCTTTTTCTTCTCTGTTTTTGTCGAATCGAGAAAATAATATCCGCCGATCGTTTCAGATCCGCCATTACTGTTGATCAGGGCGATAAAATCCGAACCCATTCTCCGAGTTGTCCAAGAGAACTGAACATTTTGGCGCACTGTAAAAATATGTTCGCTGCTTTCACCCGGGTTCAGGCGAAAATCGGGCGGGTCAACGGTGACCCAAGCGACCTGAATCGCAATCCTCCCGACCAGAATCCGATCTCCGTCATTCGTGATCGTCAATTTGGCGATACCGTGTCCCTCTGTCGGTTCATCGGCTGAGACAAGTCCGAAATCGAGGGTCTTTTGTGATACAGACAGGATCGGCTGCGGAATTTGCGAATTCTGGATGTACATAATTCGATTATAGTCTACACTTTTATAAAACAGGTTATTTTCTATCTGAAATCTTGGGGTTTTCCTAAAATAATTTACCTTATGGTATAATAGCGTCCGCAACATTAGGGAGAGATAGCGTAGTCTGGCCTAACGCGCGCGCCTGGAGAGCGCGTTTACCGCAAGGTAACGTGGGTTCGAATCCCACTCTCTCCGCCAGATTGAAAACCGTCTGTTGGCAGGAATGAACTTGTCGATGGATGGTTTTTTGATTCATAATTTTCCGATGGACAGAAAAAACAATCGCTCTCGGTATAGGCTCAAAAAACCGGCAACGGCAAATAATTCGTACGTCGTCGGACAAGTAAGGTGTTTTTTGCTCCGGTTATAAAATGAAAAAAAGCCATGATTCGAAGCAGACTTCCTTTGGTAGAATCGGAGATGCAGCACTTGGACGACAGGGGAATAAAGATCAGCGGAACGCGATGGTAATCGGTTTGGTCGTGACAGAAAAATAAATTAAAGAGCTTTTTCGGATCATTTATGACCAATTTGCCGAAAGAGGAGAAAATATAATGACAGTTGATTATAAGAAAACGGAAAAACAGTTTTATTTACCAAAAACAAAGCCGGAAATTATTGATGTGCCGGAGATGGCATTTCTGATGATTGACGGTAAAGGAGATCCCAATTCAAGCGCGGAGTACAAAAACGCTATAGACATTCTCTACGGGTTATCCTATACGATAAAAATGAGTAAGATGGCGGGCAATCAGCCAAGCGGATACTTCGATTATGTCGTGCCGCGGTTAGAGGGGCTGTGGAATCTTGATGACGGTGGCATCTTTACCGGTTCGGGAGCTGCAATTCAGGACAAGAGCAAGTTTATATGGACTTCGATGATCAGACAACCAGAATTTGTCACGCCTGAAGTTTTTGAAAACGCAAAAATGACCTTTTCTAAAAAGAAACCTGACCTTGATCTCTCGATTGTGCGATTCGAGAAGTTTACCGAAGGTTTGTGTGCCCAAGTTATGCATCTCGGACCTTATGACGATGAGCCAGCCACGATCGCGGTTTTGTCCGAATTCATCCGAAGCAGTGGCTATGTGGAAGATTTCACCGGCTTGCGTCAACATCATGAAATCTATTTGAGCGACCCGCGTAAAACCGCGCCCGAAAAACTTAGGACGGTCATTCGCCATCCGATAAAGCGAGCTTGAATCGATATAAACGACTTTCCGAAAGTTGNNCTTGAATCGATATGACCAACTTTCCGAAAGTCGCCGTTATGGACCTGAGCAAGGTTCATCGGCGGTTTGCCACCGGATATTCAAGCCCACTCGAAGCCAATCGGAAATCTATGCCGAAGTTCGATGATGATTTTTGCCCGACCGGCTGCGGATGATCCACTCGGATTACAGCCGGCTGACAATTTTGATGTTATTCGGTAAAACTCCGAGATATTTATAAGCTCTTCAAATAAAATAACAAGCCTACCATACGAGTATTCGTTCAACGCGCACAAGCGGTTTTTCTCCCGGGAATTTCGTTCGGAGTTGTTCTATCCTTTGAATTGCGGCCGGAAATCCCGCACCCTGACATTCTGTTCTACGGCTGCGGATGTTGAAGCAAATCGGTATTCCGGAAAACGACGGTTCGGAAAACCCGTTCCCTCTGTTTTCACTGATTTAGCGTATTAGCACTCAAGTGTTGTTCAGAGGAAATAATGCGAATTCTCAATAAAGTTTCGCGGTATAATCCGTACAGAGATTCCGAGAATATGTTTGCATTATCTGTTGCGTTTATCCGGAATCACAACCACAAAAAATGATTTATCGGCGGGCTATAAAATCTGCCGCAATTATGACGGTACGAATGATCCTCGACATTTTCGGCATTGAAGCCGAACTCAGTAAAATCTGTGAAGAAATTGCATATTCGCATAAGCCGAATCGGTGGATAACCGAAAAACGGATTTTATTTTTATTGATTTCCTCTATAATTTTTTGAGAGGCGGTGAAAGTTTGAAAATAATAACCATAGCGGAAAAGGCTTTTTTCTTCAAGGAAATTATTGTTACTATCGGATGGTTTGGGTTGTGACTTTTTGAATGCACGAATGGGAAAAATGAACGAATGATTTCAGACGTTTTCATTTTTTTTTGCAAACCGATGGATTTGATATTTTATGATGGGGTTACCTGTCCCGAATCGGAAAAGATCTTTATCGGAACAATGGATCAGTTTGCATGCCTTATGAATTCGGGTAAGAACCATATTCGATCAGCATAAACTTTAAACGGACAATTAATGGAGAATCACAGAAATGAATGTTTTTAAAAGTAATATCTATAAATATCTTGGAGAGACGTGCCAATACGTAATACCTCTCTATCAACGAATTTACAATTGGGAGTACGAACAATGCATGTGTAATTGGATGATGTGATGGAGATTATCGAACAGGCATACAGACTGCAGGTTGAAGAATAGAAGGCGGCAAATGATCGGTGCAATTATCGGCGATATCGTAGGTTCGCGTTTTGAATTCAAAAATCATCGCAGCAAAGACTTTGAGCTCTTTGCCGATGGTTGCTTTGCTACGGACGACAGTATTATGACCCTTGCCGTAGCGAAAGCGATTATGGAAGCTTCCAAAATAAAGCCGCGATCGCTTCATGGCTATGATGACGAATTTTATTCGGTCCTCTCGGACTTGAGTGTAAAGTACATGCAGGAAATCGGGCGTCAATACCCCAACTGCGGCTATGGCGGCAGATTCTATCAATGGGTTTTCAGCGATAATCCACGTCCTTATAAAAGCTATGGAAACGGAGCGGCGATGCGAGTGAGCCCGGCGGGGTTTATCGGCGAATCCAAACAAGAGGTAGAACGTCTCGCCGAAACCGTGACGGCTGTCACACATAACCATAGGGAAGGTATAAAAGGCGCGCAGGCAACCGCGGTGGCTATTTATCTGGCACGGAAAGGCGCGAGAAAATCTGAGATTCGCGAGTGCATCGTTCGCAATTATTATCCGCTCGATTTTAAAATAAATGATATCCGGCCGACATATCGTTTTAATGAGACTTGCCAAGAGACCGTACCGCAGGCTATTGAATGCTTTCTTGAATCACAATCCTTCGAGGATGCGATTCGGACGGCTATTTCTCTCGGCGGAGACAGCGATACCATCGGGGCGATCACCGGTGCGATTGCCGAAGCGTATTACGGAGTACCACCGGAGATCAAAGAGAAAGCGCTGACCTATTTGGATGACAGGCTGCGATCGATTTACGATGAATGGGTTGCTTTCGCTCCGCAGTGTGACGAGCAATATAAAGTGCTGACAAAATATATCGGTTGGCTTTCCGATGTTAAAATCGGGAACGGTTCTACCATCGAGTTCATGGAGGATTTTCCTTATTATGAGTTTGAAACAGAATGGCATGATTCAGGGTTAGTGGATTGTCAATATGGGGAAACCCTGGACCAGATGGGTGTGAATTTAGACTATAAATCAATCACCGGCAAAGGCGTGGAAGATTTAAACGCCAAGCAAGTGTTAGGGCTGATAACCGCCGCATTTCGGAA
>DCTP01000133.1:1469-6786 GCA_002329625.1 Leptolinea sp. UBA1437 | reverse complement strand
TTAATGCTGGGAACCTGGCAGGGAATTTATTTTTGCGAATTCGACGGACCGCGCACGCGTCGCGTACTGGTTCGAATCGATTCATCCGATTTTTCAACCCGAAATACAGCCGCATCTTAATTCACTCCGTCACCTGCCATATCGTGATTCCTCAGGCCGATCTGAGGAGTTTTTATATCTTCTATCCTTCTTTAAACATGCAATCGGATATTCAAATAAATCATTTATTCGATATATAATTTAAATAGCTGAAATCGGATAAAACACATAATAAAGTGTTCTTATCGGAACGGTCAAATCAAATTCGCTGTCCAAATTATATTAACCGGAATAAGATCGATCATTTCCGGAATAATCATTTGAATTCAGAAAGGGGAAAAAATGAAAAAAGGTTTATCGATTGTACTTTCGTTCATCATGATTGTTTCACTTTTTATTGTTTCTGTCCCGGTATCGGCTCAAGATGCCGTAAAACTGGTAGTTTGGGAATCTACCGGCGGACCGGATGAATGGATTAAAGCTGCCGGAGAGGCATTCACCAAATTGAACCCCAACATCACCGTTGAATTTGTCAATGTGGAATTGGGAGACACCTCTGGCCAAATTGCTTTAGACGGACCGGCTGGAGTCGGACCGGATTTGTTCGCAGCGCCGCATGACAAATTGGGAGAATTGGTCATCGGAGGTCATATTCTACCGACGGTAAACCCGGATGCGGTAAAAGAAGCCGTTCTTGCTTCAACCTCTCAGGCACTTACCTATGACGGGGTCATGTACGGTTATCCGGTTTCAGCTGAAACCTATGCGCTTTACTATAACAAAGATCTGATTCCCGCCGAAGAAGTCCCAACCACTTGGGAAGAATTGAAAACTTGGACTGCAGCTTTCAACGCCAAAAATCCAGACAAATACGGTTTTCTGATGGACGTAGGAAACATCTATTACACCATTCTGTTTACCACCATGAATGGAAACCGCTTATTTGGTCCCGATGGAACAGACACATCTTCTTCCTATCTTGCCACGGAAGATGCCATTGCCGGCATGAAAATCTTTCAGAGTCTGCATGAAGTCGTTCCGCTAGCGGCTGCCGATGCCAATACCGCTACCGCCGATGGGGCGTTTGCCGCAGGAAACGCTGCAATGCACATTTCCGGTCCCTGGAATGTAGCCAATTTCACCAAAGCAGGGATTAATTTCGGCGTTGCACCGTTGCCTTCATTAGACGGCACAACTCCTGCGGCATCTTTCTCAGGAACGCGCGGCATATTTGTTTCCGCCTATTCGGAACATCCGGAAGAAGCGGCAAAATTCGCTGAATTTTTGATTTCACCTGAAATGCAGCAACTGCGCTACGAAATCACCGGCGCGTTACCATCCATTCCACTGGAAGTCGAAAGCGAAGCCGCTAAGGGGTTCATCGCTCAACTGGAATATGCATTCCCAATGCCGTCCGTACCGCAAATGGGTGCTTTTTGGGAATCCGGTAATGCGGCATCCGCCAACATCTGGGATGGCGCCGACGTGGAGACCGAACTGAAAGCGCTGGACAAAGCAATCGTATCGTTTGTGGCTCAATAAAGTCCCGATGAGTACAAAGCTCCCTTTCGTCATCAGCTCTGAAAGGGAGCTTCTTTTTCAATAATTTCCATAAGTGTACCGGTTGCTTCGTCGATTTCTTTTTTGATCCCGTTTCAGTTCTTCGTTATTCTGCCGTCGGAAAGGAATTATCATGATAGCCGCCTCAATTTCTCAGGATGGATCTTCGAAAAAAAAGATCCTGATTTCGTCCCTCCTTTTTATGGGATTGGGACATGTTCTGTATTTGAAACAGTATGTCAAAGGAATTCTCTATGCACTCATAGAAGTTCTTTTTTTGCTTTTTACCCCGACCGTTTATAAAAAGATTGTCGGCTTAATCACGCTGGGAGATCCTCATCCGGAATTGCCGATTAAACAGCGCGATCATTCCATGTTTATGATGATCGATGGCATTCTGATTCTGGCGGTCGTATTTATTTTTATTCTGCTCTATTACCTATCCGTCCAAAATGCATTATCCGATTACAAAGATTATTGCGCCACTGGCATCAAAGCGAAAAATAAGAATATCTTTGCCGAATTGGGAAATAAATCTTTTCCGATCGTCGGTTTGATGCCGATGATCCTGCTTGTCTTATTCTTTGTCGTCGTTCCGTTGATCTTTTCAGCCTGTGTGGCTTTTACAAATTATTCTGCCCCGAAAAACATTCCGCCCAATAATACCGTTGATTGGGTGGGACTCGATAATTTTCGTGCCCTTTTCGGCGGGGATGCCACCTGGTCAGGGGCGCTCGGTCGGGTGGCCACATGGACATTAGTTTGGGCATTTTTTGCAACATTAACCTGCTATGCCGGCGGAATGATCATGGCGGTGATATTACAGGAATCAAAGATTAAAATCAAACCTTTTTTTCGTTCCATTTTTATTTTACCTTACGCGGTTCCGACGGTCGTCAGCATGCTGGTCTGGCAAAACCTGTTGAATGGATCGTTCGGGACAGTAAATCGGTCCTTAATCGCCTTGGGCTTTCTGGATAAATCGACGGTCATCCCCTGGTTGAGCGACGTGACCCTCGCTCGCTTTGTGGTTATCTTGATCAATCTTTGGGCGGGTTTCCCTTATTTTATGCTGCTGACAATGGGAACAATGACATCCATCAGCAATGAACAATACGAAGCGGCCGGCATGGACGGCTGCACCAAAACACAGGCTTTTCGTTACATTACGCTGCCGCAGGTTTTGTATCAAACCATGCCACTCATAATTATGTCATTTACCTACAATATCAACAATTTTGGGGCTATCTTCTTCTTGACCGGAGGAAACCCAATCGTAGCCGATTCCACCATCACAAGCGCCCGTGGCACAGATATTATGGTGACCTGGATCTACAAATTAACAATTACCTTACTGAAATACAATTACGCTTCCGTGTTGGCGGTATGCATTTTTGTGGTGCTCGCTCCTTTTGCAATTTATAACTTCAGAAGGACAAAATCATACAAGGAAGGAGAGCTGTGATGGTAGAGACTCAATTTGACAAGAAAATGAAACGGGAACGGATAATCAGTAAAATCAATACCGGCTTGGTAATCATCTTCTTGATTCTGGTGACGTTAATCGTGTTGTATCCTCTGGTTTATTTGGTCAGTGCGGCGTTCTCACCGGGAAATTCCATCTCGTCCCTCAATATTATCCCGTTCGGAGACGGGTTTACGATCGAACACTACCGGCGACTCTTCCGAGAAACCAATTACCTGAATTGGTTTAAAAATACACTCATCATCGCCACCGGGACCGCATTTTCAACAGTCGCAGTCTGTGCCATTGCCGCCTATGTTTTTTCACGATTTCGTTTTCCGTTTAAAAAAGGGATGATGCTTTTGCTGCTGATTTTGCAGATTTTTCCGTCTTTTGTCGGGATGGTTGCAATTTATGTGATTCTCCTCCGAATTGGCGGATTGGATACGCTATGGGGAATGATTCTCATTTATACCGCTGGTAATGTCCCGTATAATACCTGGTTGGTAAAAAGTTATGTCGATTCTGTCCCACGCAGCCTAGATGAAGCCGCACGGATTGACGGTGCCAGCAATGCACGAACGTATTTTCAGATTATCCTGCCTCTGACCAAACCGATCATTGTGTTCCTGGCGATTTCCAGCTTCACCGGACCTTGGATGGAATATATCTTTTCAAAAATGATTCTGCGATCCAATGAGAATCAGACGCTGGCGTTGGGTTTATTCAGTTTTGTGACCGAGAAGAAAAACGAATTTACAACTTTTTGCGCCGGAGCATTATTGGTCGCAATCCCGTTTGTATTCTTCTTTACCCTTACCCAGAAGATGCTCGTCACTTCACTCAGTGCCGGAGCGCTGAAGGAATAAAAAACCTGTCGGGCAGGCAAGGCGGAAAACAATCGTTTTTTTCTTGCCTGCTTTGACGGTCAGCCCTTTTTCAATAAAGTTTCAAAACGTGTTTTAAAATAAAATTTTTTCTCCGTATGGTTCCGGATAGCAACGAAGTTGGGGCGATGCTTCAATAAAATCAAGAATGAAACAGCCAGAAGCGTCAGAAACCAGGAAATATCGCCGCGGGTCAGCCATAAGCCGGCAAACGGTAAAAGCGTAAACGCAACCAATGTCCCGATCGCGATATAATGCGAAAGGATGATTCCAATCCAACTGAAAAATAAGAAAACTGCCACTGTGGCTGGAAAGGAAATTAAGGATGCACCGATAAAAGCCGCGATTCCTTTTCCTCCTCTGAAATGCATCCATACCGGAAAATTATGGCCGGTAACAACCGCAATGGTACCAATCTGCATGCCGGTTTTTCCGGCCAGCTGCATTCCGATCCATGCTGACAAAGCGCCTTTTCCGATATCCAGAATCATCGTAACCAATCCCGGGAGAAAACCGATGGTCGATATCGCATTTGCCGTCCCGGCATTATGCGAGCCGTGTTCCCGAATATCGATCCCCTTTAGCATTTTTCCCAACAGGTAAGAAGGGGAAATGCTACCCAGCAAATAGGCTGTGATCCCGACCAAAATCAAGCGAAAAAGCGCCAAAGAATCATTCATCATTATCGCAAATCAGCCCCAATTCAAGACGGTATTTTATGAATAATTATAAAGGCTTGCGTTTTCCCCTTTTCGGATATGCGAAACGGAATCCATCTTAAATATCTATCATTTATGGGAAATGGCAAAAGTTTTCAAAATTCGTAGAACCCTGCCAATTTTCAATTAGCGGCGGATAACTGCTATTTTCTGGAAAAGTATAGAAGTGGTCTCGTTGCACGGTGTTTTGGACGATGGCGGGCGGGCATTGTCGAGGATCATCTTTTGGAATTCCAGCCCGATTCAAATTTACCTCTAAGCCAAGAAGGAATAACCTGGCTAGTCATGTCCTTCAGGTTACCGGAAAAGGTTAAACAGCGACGTTCAGGTTGTTCCCTTTGGAAAAATCTGAGATTGCCCCCTTTGTCCAATAATCTGCCAATTGAGTTGCCTGATCCAAAACTCTATTGACGGATACAGTGTATTCCCCAGTCGACGGGTCATCCGGTGGATATTTGTATTTCCGCAAAATACGCTTAACCAAAACTCGCAATTTTGCCTGGACACTTTGCTTATATTGCCAGTCGATTGATGTATTATTTCGAACGTTTTCTGTGAGTTCGTGGGCGATTTGCTTCAAGACTTGGTCTCCGAGCAGGCTTTCAGCGTTGGGGTTATCTGCAAGGGCATCATAAAATGCCAGTTCA
>DCTP01000133.1:909-1374 GCA_002329625.1 Leptolinea sp. UBA1437 | reverse complement strand
TTGAGTAACTCGAGCGCCAGATTCTTACGTTCCATACCATGGATTTCAGCTAAGAATTCATCCGATAGAATAGAGATATCCGGCTTACGAATACCGGCAGCATCAAAAACATCCACTATTTCACTCGAAATAATAGCATCATTGATGATCTGCCGGATNNGCTTGGAAGAAGGCAAGGTCATCCCGAATTTCAAGTGCTTTCGGATGTGGAACAGCCAAGCCAAAAGCTCTTTGTAATTTAATAACATTTTCAATAAATCTTTCTTTTCCATTACGGACAACTGAACCGCCTTGCTCTTCAGCTAAATCTGCAATGTAATTAGCGGCATCCAGAATGAAATCGAGCTTTGATTTCGCATCCAATTTGATATAGCGATGATAATCAAAATGCCCAAACATATCCACCACAATTTCATAATATTCCAACATCTTGGCGACGGCTTCTTCCTGGTCGAAGGCGATCTG
>DCTP01000133.1:0-803 GCA_002329625.1 Leptolinea sp. UBA1437 | reverse complement strand
CAGGGTATGCCCGTTCATCGGTTTATCAATATACATGGTGTGTAGGCAAGGCGCATCAAAACCGGTGAGAAACATATCCCGTACAATAAGTAATTTGAGCGGATCCTTGGGGTCCTTCAGGCGGTTGCCAATGGCTTTGCGGCGATCTTTATTACGGATATGTTCCTGCCAATGGGGGGGATCGCTGGCTGAACCGGTTATCACGATCTTGATTGCGCCTTTATCATCTTCTGGGCTATACCACTGAGGACGTAATTTGATGATTTCGTTGTGCAATGCAACGCAGATGCGCCGGCTCATGCAGACGATCATGCCTTTGCCCTCTGCGGCAGAAAGGCGCTGCTCAAAATGACTGACAATATCCGCTGCCACCTGTTTGATACGATCTTTGCTTCCCACCACGGCTTCCTTGCCAGTCCAGCGGGCAAAGCGTTTTTGCTTTTCGGTCAGTTCATCATCTTCGGTGATTTCTTCAACGCGTTCATCGAGGATTTTTTGATCCGCAGCGGATAGTTCAATTTTTGCCAACCGGCTTTCGTAAAAGATGCGCACAGTCGCGCCATCTTCCACAGCCTGCTGAATATCATAGATATCCACATAATTGCCAAAAACCGCCTGGGTATTTTTATCTTCTTTCTCAATCGGGGTACCGGTGAACCCGATGAATGAAGCATTCGGCAGCGCATCGCGCATATGCCGGGCAAAGCCGTCAATGAAATCGTACTGGCTGCGGTGCGCTTCATCCGCGATGACGACCACGTTGCGGCGTTCGGTCAGTGTTGGATACATCCCGCCATTTTCTT
>DCTP01000050.1 GCA_002329625.1 Leptolinea sp. UBA1437 | reverse complement strand
ATCGATGTGCCGAATCGATATTGCGTTCCATGCAAAACGTGCTCCAGGTTCGGAACGATGACATTTATTGGTGTACCGCGCATCCGGCTTGGATTACCGGCACCGTATACGGTGTGATCGGACCTTTGATTGCCGGAGTGGAATCCGTTCAATANNCCATTCTTCAAAATCAGGAAGTATCTGTTTGGTATTCGGCGCCGACCGCTTTTCGTTCTCTGATGACTCAACCGATTGAATTTTTTACAAAATTTGATTTTAGCAATTTACGCGAAATATTTAGTATCGGCGAACCGCTGAATCCCGCCGTTTATTATTGGGGGAAACAGATCTTTCAACGTGAAATCCGCGATACATGGTTTCAGACGGAAGCCGGCACGATCCGTATTGCGAATCTTCCCGGTAAATTAATTAAACCCGGCTACATGGGCATGCCGGTGGATGACGCATTACCCGTTATCCTGGACGAGCAGGGGAAAGANNAAATCGGGAGACTTTGTCTCAAAGCCGGTTGGCAATCTTGCTTTGCCGATTATTTCGGTCAGCATGATGCATATCTCTCCAAATTTCAAAACGGCTATTACCAAACCGGAGATCTGGCTTTTCAGGATACGGATGGATATTTCTGTTTTGTCGGGCGGGATGACGATGTTATTAACACTTCCGGACATTTAGTCGGTCCTTTTGAAGTGGAAAGTGTGTTGCTCGAACAACCGGAAATTGCTGAAACGGGTGTGGTGGCTGCGCCAGATCCGCTGTTGTATGAGAAAGTAGCTGCATTTATTGTATTGAAGACAGGGGTGGAATGGACATCCGAGCTCGAGACCCGTCTGTCAGTCGCCGTAACTACCCGTCTCTCGGCTCAAGCTACGCCGCGACAATTCATTGTCGTCAATGCCTTACCGAAAAACCCGGCCGGGAAAATTNNTGCGTAACGAATTAAGAAAAAGACTTCGGTCCCAATCTTAAAATAATTCCCCCGGATAGTCGGCAAGAACGGAACGGATACTCAGAAAAAATCAAAGGCGGGATCTATTTTCGCTTTGCTTTTACCACACCGGCGTACGGATTTTTGATTCCGTCTATATAATCCGCAATGATATTTGCTCCGGCCATCGAGTGGACAAGACCGTTCCCGCCGACACCGATCAGATAAATCCGGCGCGGATCCTTTTTTGAAGGACCNNATGAAGGGAATATGATCTTTGGAATCGGCGGACAGAGTGTTCCAACTGTATTCGACTTTGACATCTAAACTCTGCATCAAACTCTGCACCCGTTCCAAAATTTCCCGGTTTCTTTTATCTATGGCACCTTTCTTTTTTTCCGGCGAGTCAGCCTTTTTATCTGTTTCTCCCGCGATCACCCGATTGTCTTCCGTCATGCGGAAAAATAAATAAGGAGGTCGCGTCTCGCGGAATAATACGTGATCCTGCCAGAGCGGTCGTTTTGAAACCGAAGAAGCAAAAGTATAAGTATTTACCACTTTCATTTTCTTTTTTAATTCCGGGTAGATGACCGAACATCCGGTTGCAAAAACGACATATTTTGCTTGAATTCGGTTCCCATTCTTTGTCGTTGCTATGATTTGGTCCTTATCCGTTTTCACTTTCTTTATTCCGGTTTTTTCATAATATTGAACTCCGAGAGAACCATTCAGTTTCATTAATGTCTGCAAAAACTGATAGGGATTCACTTCCGCATTCATCGACGTTTCGAGCGCGGCGGGTCTATCAATACCGTAAACCCGCATCAACTCGGCATGATCCAAATAGGAAACCGGAAAATAATGATCGGATAAGGCTTTATATTCTTTATCGAGTTCGGGGACGTCTTCTTTGGTGCTCGCAAAAAAGACCCCTTTCCGTGGCATTAATCCTCCGTATTGTTCCATTTTTCGGCTGAGGTTAATCAAATCTTTCATACTGTCAAGACACATTTGATAAAAAAGCACGGCTTTTTTTTCTCCGATTGATTCAATCAGTCGATATAACATCTCATCATTCAAGTACTGAAGGATTCCGGAACTTGCCGAAGAGCTACCCATCGCTAACTGATCTTTTTCACAAACAACAACGGAATGATTGCGACCGGCTATTTCATGTGCACAGAGATTTCCACTCATTCCGCCACCGATAATCAAAACATCTGTTTCGAGATCATTTTGAAGCGGGTTAAAACAGGCAAAAGGCTCAATTGTCTGACTCCAGAACAGATTCCCCGCGGATAACTTTTTCATAGACCCTCCATCCAACACAAATTCTATTATTTATAAATCATACCCTTCAAATAAAAAAAAGAGCAACCTCTTTTTGAAAGGTTGCTCAAAAATATGATCTCTTTTGAAAGAATGAATCAGCGTTGTTTCTTATAGGATCCGCCGCCGCTATGTCGACGATCCTCACCGCCACGATTCCCGCTCTTATGGTCACTACTGCGTCCGCTTCGATCTCCATTATTGGGCCGATGTCCGGAAGACGGCTTTTTGGAATCAGCCGCAACTGCCTGATCCAAAGTCCACCCTTCTAATACGGCTTGGCGAGAAAGGCGGATTTTACCGTTTTCGTCGATGCCAGTTACCATAACAGTGATTTCATCGCCCACATGGACAATGTCTTCCACTTTATTGACCCGTTCCGAATCCAACTGCGAAATATGGACCATGCCGTCAGTATTGGGAAGAATCTCAACAAAGGCACCGAAATCGGTGACACGCACTACCTTACCGGTGTAAATATTACCGACAATCGCAGTTTCGATCATGGAAAGAATCTGATCACGGGCGGCGTCTGAATCTCCCACGTTTGCGGAGGAAATGTAAACTAGCCCGTTTTCATCGATATCCACTTTTGTATTCGTTGCTTCCTGCAATGTGCGAATATTCTTTCCCCCGGGACCGATAATCGCNNCCGATCTTATCGATCGGAACCTGTACCGTGATCAATCGCGGAACATGCGGTTTCAAGTCTTTGCGGGGAGCCGGAATCACTTCTAAAATCTTACCCAAGATAAAATGACGACCTTCATTTGCCTGATCCAAAGCCTTACGCATAATTTCGGTCGTAATTCCGCGGATTTTGATATCCATTTGGAGCGCAGTAATCCCTTTTTCGGTTCCGGCGACTTTGAAATCCATNNATCCATATCTCCCAAATGGTCTTCGGCACCTTGAATATCGGAAAGTATCACATAATCGTCCCCTTCTTTGATCAACCCCATTGCTATACCGGTGACGGGTGCTTTAATCGGAACGCCCGCATCCATCAATGCCAATGTAGATCCACAGACCGATGCCATCGAACTGGAACCGTTGGAACTCATTACTTCGGAAACCAAGCGAATGGTATAAGGAAAATCTTCTTCGGAAGGGATAACGGGGACAAGCGCCCGTTCCGCCAAAGCACCGTGTCCGATTTCGCGTCGACTCTGCCCGCCCAGCCTCTTCACTTCACCGGTGCAGAACGGCGGAAAGTTGTAATGATGAATATACCGTTTATTTTCCACGGGCGAAAGCGAATCAATTTCCTGCGCATCCCGCGGGGTGCCCAACGTGGCGCTGGTCAACACCTGAGTTTCTCCGCGGGTAAATAAGCCGGTACCGTGAGCTCGCGGATAAACATCCACTTCACACCAAATCGGACGAATTTCATTTAATGCACGCCCGTCCGGTCGAAGATGTCGATCCAAGATTCGGCTTCGGATGACTTTGCGGTAAGCTTCTTCGAAAGCATTTCCGAATTCCGACTGTTTTTCCGAATCTTCACCGGCATAAAATTCAACCGCATCAGCTTTTAACTCGGCAAGCCGATCAGCCAATTCATGTTTGTCATGTGGCGCATCCAGCAAAGTCTCCATCGATTGGTTATATTTTTCAAAAACCGTATCGACCGTAGTCTGCGGAATGCAGAAGCGTTTTACTTCCCGTTTGGGTTTGCCCACTTCCGCAGCCATTTTCAATTGAGCTTCGATCAGAGGTTGGATTGCCCGATGACCGGCTTCGATCGCTCCGACCATCGCCTCGTTGCTGACTTCATTCGACCCGGCTTCCACCATCAAAATGGCATCTGCCGTGCCGGCAATTCGGAGATCCAAATCCGAATCTTCCATTTGCTGAAAAGTTGGGTTAATCACATATTCGCCGTTGATCAATCCGACACGGACGGCACCGACCGGTCCATCCCATGGGATATCCGATATTGTCAGGGATGCCGAAGCGGCATTAATTGCTAAAACATCCAATTGGTTTTCAAAATCGGCGGAGAGGCTATAGAGGATAACCTGAACTTCGTTTCGAATATCTTGCGAAAACAAAGGCCGGATCGGACGATCGACCAATCTGCCGATCAGGATTGTATCACCGGCGGGACGTCCTTCACGCCGGAAAAAAGAACCCGGGATCCGACCTCCAGCATACATTCGTTCTTCATACTCTACGGTCAACGGGAAGAAATCCTGTTCTTCATGAACTTCGTCTCCCATCGTAGCTGCAGAAAATACAACCGATTCACCCAATTGAATCGTTACGGCACCACCTGCCTGAGCCGCTAATTTTCCGGTCTCAAACGTGATGGTTTTACCGCCCACTTCGGCGGTATATCTTTTTACTTCTGGTTTCATTCTTGTTCCATTTCTTTCACCAGGCCAGGGACTGAAAAAAAACAAGAAAAACATCTGCTTTCCCATTCTTTTTTTGGTTTCAGCAGATGATTTAATTCTGATCTTTTTTCAATGCCTAACCATGGTGAATACTGATAAATAATAAAGGTTTATACCTCTTTTTTAAAAAAGAGCAGATGATTTCAATCCACCTGCTCTCTAACTCGCTGATTCGTTATTTAACCCTCAGGCCTAATTTTTCATTTAAGGCTACATAACTTGCATAATCATTTTTTCGCAGGTAAGCTAACAACCGGCGGCGCTGACCGACCATTTTCAACAGCCCACGACGTGAACTCTCATCGTTTTTGCTTGTTTTAAGATGATTCGTCAAATCGGCGATTCTTTTGGTAAGCATGGCAATCTGTACTTCCACAGATCCCGTATCGCCTTCATGCAATCCAAAATTTTTAAATATTTCTGCTTTTTCTTCCTTCGTTAAAGCCATGACAATGCTCCTCTGATTAATTTTTTGCATGTCTCCAAAAATTCAAGCATTTACCTGAATTCGGACAAGTCTATACAAAATTCTACCATTAATTATCGATCTTTTTATAAATCGATGATCCCGGTAAACTCAATTTTCTTTCTGCGAAGTCCTTAAAAGATTTTGGATCGATTCCCGGGAAGGTTCCGGAATTTTCGGTAGTAACTTGCGTGCGATCCGGCGAATAATCTTTCCGCTGTCCGGATTTTCCAACATTTGGCGGATAAAAAAAGAGGTCTCAATTTCGGATCTGTTCAATAACAAACCGATCAATTCGGTTAAATCGGGTTGTAAGACAGCGTCGGCATCCGGAAGCATCTTTTCCAGCGCGGTATAGACTGCCGGAAGATTAATGAATGCCGGATCCTCAACCAAATAAATCATTAATCGGATTCCGCGTTCTCGGTTTTTATTGTCGGGTTCCGCACACCAGTCTTGAGCTGATCTCATCAGTTTTTCCGGTTGCTTTTGTCGGATCAGACCGGCTGCATTCCGAAAAAAGACTTTCAGTTCGGAAGGCTTTAATCCTTTTTGGGTCCATTCGTTTATACGAGTTAAAACCTGATCTATGTATTCAATTGGAATTTGCCCCAACATTCGGGTCGCAACGGTATGCATCTCCAGGTTCACATCATTCCATAGCGAATCGCAAAGAGTCAGTGCAGCCTGAGGTTGTTCCCGAATTGTCTGATAAAGCGCCAATTCCAATTCATGAAGAACGAGGTGAGGAACATGCAGTTCCGGAGTTTGATAAGAAGTTAAGGCAACGGATCCCGATCGAAAAGACATAATCCGATAATGATCGAGCAATTGCGCTAATTTATCCCGGAATGATTCCGGATCGGTAAATTCCCAAAGCAGGGAAGTTATTTCCTTACGTAAATTTAAGAGATTTACGGCGGGCATATCGGGGTTCCCTCAATTGCATGCGATGTTCTATTAATATGCTTTGGAAAAGTAAATTCTTTTCTCCGCTTCTGCACCGCAATAAACACATTTTCCTTTTCCCCGTATTTTTTCATCCATCGGCATGCAGCGGGTGGTAGCTTTTGTCTCCTCTTTTATTTTGGCTTCGCATTCCGCCGAGCCGCACCACCAAGCTTCCGCCCAGCCATTCTCAACGATTTGTTTCAGCTCATCATACGAATCGGCAAAATGAATATTTTGATCTCTGAATTCTGTAGCCTTTTCAAGCAAAGACTGTTGAATTTCATTCAGCAGATTTTCTATTTTCAGATCCAGATTCTCGATTGAGAGAGAGATCTTTCCCGCTTTCCCCGGGATATCCCGTCTGGCTGCCATAATCGCATGTTTCTCCACATCTTTCGGCCCGATTTCCAAGCGTAGAGGGACACCTTTTAATTCCCATTCGTTGAATTTAAACCCAGGAGTTAATTCGCTTCGATCATCCAACCGGTATCGAAAACCTTTTAGTTGGGATTGCACTTTTTCGATATATTCCATCACAACCGAACGTTCTTGGTCATTTTTGTAAATAGGCACGATAACGATCTGGTAAGGAGCCAATCTGGGAGGCAAAATCAAGCCTTGATCATCGCCGTGAGTCATGATAATCGCGCCGATGAAGCGGGTTGAAAGTCCCCACGAGGTCGTCCAACAGTATTGCAACGTATTATTCCGGTCGAGGTATTTGATATCAAATGCCTTGGCAAAATTTTGGCCCAAATAATGGCTGGTACCTGCCTGTAAGGCTTTTGTATCCCCCATCATGGCTTCAATGGAATAAGTATTGATTGCGCCCGCAAATTTTTCGGTTTCGCTTTTTCTACCTTTGATGACTGGTACGGCGGCTTCATTGATTGCGAAATCAGCATAAACATCCAACATCCGTAATGTTTCTTCCTGCGCTTCTTCCGCGGTCGCATGAGCGGTATGTCCTTCCTGCCAATAAAACTCCAATGTTCGTAAAAACAATCGGGTGCGCATCTCCCAGCGGACGACGTTTGCCCATTGATTAATCAAGACTGGCAGATCACGATAGCTCTTGATCCATTTTGAATACATATAGCCGATAATTGTTTCGGAAGTTGGACGGATAATTAACGGTTCTTCCAACTCTTCCCCTCCGCCGATTGTGACAACCGCCAGTTCCGGTGCGAAGCCCTCCACGTGTTCTTTTTCTTTTTCAAAAAAAGACTTAGGAATTAATAAAGGGAAAGCGGCATTCACATGGCCGGTCTCCTTAAAGCGTAGATCCAGTTCACGCTGAATATTTTCCCATAGTGCCCATCCGTACGGCTTGACGACCATACAACCGCGGACCGGTGCATAATCCGCCAAATCAGCCCGTAAAACGACCTGGTTATACCAATCGGAATAATTTTCGCTCCGTGAAGTAAGTTTATCCTCTGCCATTTTTCTCTTCCGTTTTCCTTCGTTCGAATATCAGCCCATTATACTATTGGTTCAATACATCCAAAGCGATCTGTGCAGATTTACGCTGTTCCTCGTGCCATCCTTCTTCATGCGCCATGCGGTTTAAATGTTTCAGACAACTTTCCTGTTCGGCAAGTGTAACGGACAAAAATGTTGAAAGAATGGTTGCCCTTTCTCTTGACAATATTCCGTCCCAAAAAATTTCTATCTCCGACCGGCTAAAATCGATTTCCTCCGAATTCATCGCTGTTCTCCTTTCTTGAATGAATCCATTTTATCATTTCACCGAATTTTCCAAAGGTCAATGCAAGTGGCACCCCCTCAAGAAAAATTCCGATGAAATGATCGTTTTCTGCTAAAAATTTACACCTATTTTCTTAGAATAGCGTATAAATAGAAAGGAGGGATTATATATAAATGACTGCTACAATCGATGATTACGGATTGGTTTTTTCGGGTGGAGGCACACGCGGTGCCTATGAAATCGGTGCATGGAAGGCACTGAATGAGTTGGGAATAAAAATACAGGGAGTTGTCGGCGCTTCGATCGGGGCGATCAACGGTGCTCTTTTTCTCCAAGGGGATATCGACAAAGCCGAAAAGATTTATCGCGGGATTCGGGTGGAAGATATTCTTGAAATCGAGCAGCCGATTGATACAAACCATGATCTGCTGAGTCCGTCAAACCTCACGGGATTGATAAAAGAATTAATTCAGCAAAAAGGGTTGAGTAATTCCGGGTTGAAAAATATGATTCTTCAGGAAATCGATCTCGATAAAATTTATAATTCCGATCTCGATTATGGATTGGTGACTTTTTCAATTGATTCATTGTCGCCGATCGAAAAATTTAAAGAAGATATTCCGAAAGAAGAGTTGGTTGACTATATTGTGGCTTCCGCGAACTTTCCGATTTTTAAACCACATGTTGCCGGCGGGTCACGATATATCGACGGTGGAATATATGACAATATGCCGATTAATATGCTTATTAGAAAAGGATATCGGAAAATTATTGTCATTGATTTAAGCGGTGAAGGTTTCACCCGGAAAATGGAACGAAAGGATGGTGTGTATCTTAAGATTATTCGTGCCAGTGAAAATTTGGGAGGGACTTTCGAATTTGATCAGGAAAAAATTACCAGAAATATTCAATTGGGATATTTGGATACTTTAAAAGCTTTTCAGAAATTACAGGGGCATTCTTATTATTTCACACCGGAATACTTCAATCATCTTCTGGAAAATTTCAATTTAGACATCATTTACGGGTTGGAATCGGCTGCGAAACATTACGGAATCGATCGCTATCAAATATTTAAAGATGATTCGTTTCTTTCCGCTATATTGGAAAAGCACCGGCAAGCGCGCAGACAATTCAATGACTATCAGACCGACAGTATTCTAAATCGCGTTATCAAAAGCCCTTCCCTAATAACAAAAATGATCAACAGTGGAATGGCGATTTCCTGGTTTGAAGAAATGATCATGTCGTGGCCCGGGCAAAAATTTGCCCCACTTCAACGCTTTTTCGGAGAATATATGATGGCGGCGTATGCAATGATCGAACTTCAATTTTATATGGATGATTTTTCATTTTGAATTGCATCCGGGCGTGTCAAAAAAAGCGCAACGAATTTCGTTGCGCTTTTTTTGATATGATTGCAATTCCTCAAAAGAGCTATTTTTCCGCTTCTTTCTTTTCTTTTTCTCGATTGGCAATGATCTCCTGAGTAATATGGGGCGGAACTACTTCATAATTGCTGAATTCCATCGTAAAGACACCACGGCCGCCGGTCATTGATCGCAATTGGGTTGTATAGCGCTGCATTTCCGCTAATGGAACCAATGCCGTGACAGTACTTTCGCCCTTTTCGGTTTCCATTCCCAAAATTCGGGCGCGCCGAGTGTTCAAATCACCCATGACATCTCCCATGTACTCTTCCGGAACGGTTATTTTTACCGTATAGATCGGTTCTTCCAATACCGGACCGGCATCGGCAAATGCTAATTTGAAAGCCTCCCGACCAGCCGTTTCAAAAGCAATCGGTTTTGAATCTACCGGGTGTTCCTTTCCGTCAAAGATGGAAACATAAATACCGTGAACCGGGAAACCGGCTAAAATTCCTTCTTTCATGGCATTGCGGATTCCTTTTTCAATTGCCGGCATATAACTTGCGCTGATCGCACCACCGAAAACATCATTATGCATTTCGAACTCTGCATCCGGATTGGGTTTAACTTTCAAATGGACCTCACCGAATTGACCGGAACCGCCGGATTGTTTCTTATGTCGATACATGGCGGAGGCTTCTTTCACAATTGTTTCCTGATAAGGCACTCTCGGCTCTTTTGTCAAAAGATTTACCATAAATTTGGATTCAGCACGCCGAATTGCCACATCAATATGTTGATCCCCCATTCCCTGAAGGATGGTTTGATTGGTCGCCATTTCGTTATACCAAGACAGTGTCATATCTTCTTCGCAAAGGCGAGTCAGTGTGGGGCTGATTTTCGTGGAATCTGCCTGTGTCTTCGGGTAAACGGCGACCCGGTAAAGCGCATGCGGATATTCGGGAACCGGAACATTCAACGGGTTTGCTTTATCGCTGAATGTATCACCGGTTACCGTTTCACTTAATTTCGATACGGAGCAAATATCACCGGCATGGACCGTTTTTACCGGAATGTTATCTTTTCCCATTGGGATGTTCAAATTCCCGTAACGCTCTTCAACCGAACGGGTACTGTTCCAAATTCTGGAATCGGAAGTAAGCATTCCCGAATAAACCCGCAAAAAAGTCTGCTTACCTACAAACGGATCGGCTGTTGTCTTCCAAACATAGGCAACCAACGGTCCAGAATCATTGCATGATATTTCTACATCATTTCCTTTTTTATCCTTTACGACAATCGGTTTTCTTTCAGCGGGACTCGGCATTAGGTTGATAAACGCATCCAAAAGTGGAGCCACGCCGATTTCCTGTCCGCCAGCGGCACAATACACCGGAACAAAATCGCCATTTTTAACCGCTTTGGAAAATCCGCGCAAAATTTCTTCATCCGAAAGTTCCATGCTTTCAAAGAACTTTTCCATCAGTTCTTCGTCGCTTTCCGCTGCCGCTTCCGTCAATGCGGCTCGAAGTTGTTGAGCTTCTTCCATGTATTCGGCGGGAATATCGACGATTTTATTCTCCGCGCCATCATATGCTTTCATTGTCAGAATATCGATTACGCCGCGAAAATCAAGTTTTTCTCCCCAAGGAATCTGGACCTGAATCAGGCGCATATCCGTATAATCCGCAAGAGATGCCATTGCTTTTTTAAAATCAGCATTTTCCCGATTCATCTTATTAACGACTACGATCCGCGGCAAATTAAATTTATTAACGTATTTCCAAGCGATTTCCGTTCCGACTTCACGGCCCGATACGGAATCCAAAAGGACACAAGCGCCGTCGGAAACGCTCAAAGCCGATACGACTTCGCCGATGAAATCATTGTAGCCGGGGGTGTCCAAAACATTAATTTTTTTATCTTTATATTCAATAGGGATTACCGTACTGTATAACGAAATCGTACGTCGTTTTTCCTCATCATCAAAATCCGAAACGGTGGTTCCGTCTTCAATCTTTCCCAATCGGGTGGTTGCTCCTGTAAAATGCAGGAAAGCTTCAGTCATCATGGTCTTTCCGGCGCTGCTGTGTGAAACCAGCGCAATGTTTCGAATCGAATCGGTCGAATATTCTTTCATTGTTTATTCCTTCTGAAATTATTCATGGCATCTTGCCAACAATATACAGTTTAGCCAATCAATTTTATTAGGTTATCGGATAATTGTCAAAGGACGATTATGATTCAAGATTCCTTCCGGTTCTTTTTGGGAAAATAAAAAAACACAGGCTTTTGATCGGTGCCTGTGTTTTTCGTTTTTCTTTTTTGAGTTTTTATGAAACCAAATGTGTCTTTACCAATCTATTCGGATTTCGTCCCATTTTGGGTCGACAATGCCGGTTTTTTTCCAAAGCTCAGCAGCAGATTCAAAACGATACCGAAAATTGCCGCTCCAGCAATGCAAGGTACCTGTATTCCGAAAAACGGAATACTGCCGCCGAAGGCATACTGTCCACCGACTCCGATTACCATAATCGATGCAATCAATGCGATACTCTGTGCGTCAAAGAAATCGACCTTCTTATCGACCATGATTGCAATTCCCTGTGCGGCGATTGCACCGAACAGGTAAATCTCGAGTCCGCCGATTACCGGCTGCGGAATAGCATAGATTGCGTTGATCAACGGACGGAAGCAAGAGATTATCATTGCGATAACCGATGCAGCAATCAATACCGGAACCGAAAAAACCCGTGTGATCGTCATAGCGCTGATATTTTCACCGTAGTTCGTCCCAGCAGGACCGCCGACGAGCGCCGAAACGATATCTGCAATTCCGTCACCCATCAAATTCAAGCCCAGTTTGTCCGCTATGTTATAGCGCTTCTCGGATTTTTTCAACTTTGCCAGGTTATTGACATAGATATCCAACTGGTACAGATGAGCCGTTGATTCCGGTATGGTTGCAATCGCGATCGGCATGATCGCCGCAACCGCCGCTAAAGAGGGTTTGGGCAGTGTAAAAACCGGCAGGGCAAATAATCCGGTCCCGTTCCCTTCCGAAAGCGTTCGGAAGAAATCAAAGCCGGTAAATTTTGAAATCAGGACAGTGACCAGGCAACCAACAATTGGGCCGAAAAGCAAGGTTAATTGACCGGCGAACCCTTTCAGATAAACGGTAAAAAATATTGTGGAGAGTAAGGTAATCAAAGAAATTGTCCAGGCATAATTACGTACCAAATCGATCGATTCTTCCGCGACTCCCGCAGGCACCGCACACGCATCCAGCAAGGCATTTGCTGCCAAAGTCAATCCGATAGACATCGCGATCGGGCCGGTAATCGTCGCCGGTAACACCTTTTCAATCGATTCCGTTCCGAATCGTTTGATAATCAAGCCCGCAAAAATCGAAACAAAACCGGACATGATAATTCCGAACTGTGCGGTCTGGATCTGAGTGTTCAAATCCGCTCCCTCCGCAGCCTTTGCGGCCATAATTCCGGCTATCGCCGAGATGTAAGAAAAACTGGATCCGTAATACAGCGGAATCTTTCTTCCGGTTACCAGAATAAAACAAAACGTCGCAAGACCGCTGGCAAAAATGGTCGTTGAAATATGAAAACCCGTTATAATCGCAACGGTTACCGTAGCGGGAAACATAACAATAACTTGTTGTAAAGCATACAAAACAAGTTTAAAAAACGGGGGACGTTCATCCGGCAAATAGCCGATCGACTGAACTTCATTTTGCGACATATGACTCTCCTCAGAACCTTGAAATTTATTGACCATGATTCGAATAATTTTCGGAATCATGGATTTCGACATTGGTTCGGTTATCAAATTCCGGTAAATTAACCGCAATCAACTCGTTCCTGGACGTCGGTATATTCTTGCCGACATAATCCGGTCGAATCGGTAATTCCCGATGTCCCCGATCAATCAATACAGCCAGTTGGATGGAAGCCGGTCTTCCCAGCGCGAACAATGCATCAATGGCGGCTCGCACCGTTCTGCCCGTATAAATTACATCATCAACCAATACAATATTCAAACCGGTGACGGAAAAATTTATTTCGGAAGCGTTTACCGAAGGCATTTCCGCTATAGACGACAGATCGTCGCGATAAAGCGTTATATCCAGACTGCCTACCGGAATCTGTACCCCTTCGATGATCCGGATATCTTCCGCTATACTCTTTGCCAAAGGGACGCCGCGACGTTTGATTCCGATCAACCCCAATTTATCCGTTCCGTGGTTGTGTTCGATAATTTCATGAGAAATCCGCATCAAAGCCCGATTCATTGCGGTTTCATCCATGACGACAGCTTTAATGGATGGCATTTTTGTATTCCTTTATCAGTACTCGGATTAAAAAAAACTTGTCAACGATTTTCTCGTTTGACAAGTTTTCCTTTTTTATAATCTTTGGACCAGTCATTTTTTCACCTTGGCGATCTCACTGTATCGCATTTAAAGATTGAATTGGTCTGAGTATATCATGCTTTATAAAAGGAAAAGCAAAAAAAGATGATTATCAGCAGAATAAGTTATTTATTTCCTCAAATATCAAGTAGGTTTACAGGAATGCAATAGATAATTTTTATTTTTTTTAAAATGGGGNNATGCAATAGATAATTTTAATTTTTTAAAATGGGGGCGTGTCAAAAAGCATGAAAATTAGCAATAAATGTCATATTTTCATAAAACAAGGCAATAATGTTCCCACAAAATCAAGAAATAAGATTATTATTTAAAACCTTAATAATAAGTATTTTTTTTAATTTCTATCCGGCGGATTTGCTGGCGGATTATTGATCATTTGAATATTTTTTTGTCTGATTATAGACCCTTATCAACCGACAAGAAGAAGACAAGAGCTCTGGATTTCTATTTATCTTCGTTTTTGTCGATCAAAACTGATTAGTGGATAAACATGGTGAAATTACACCATTTGATCAAAATACCATCATATTTTGGAGGAAACACAATGAAAAAAACCTTACTTACTGTTTTGGTACTCGTCATGCTCGTGACGTCGTTAGCCGGATTTGCACCGGCGAAAGAGGATGACTTCGTTATCGGTATTCTTACCGGTACCGTTTCCCAAGGGGAAGAAGAATTTCGTGCCGCCGAAAAAATGGCTGCAAAATACCCCGGGAAAGTGATCACAGCGACTTACCCTGACAACTTCAATGACGAAGTCGAAACAACGATTGCACGAGCTCTCGAATTGGTATCCAATGGCGCAGATCTAATCGTGTTTGTCCAAGCTGTTCCGGGTGCCGCAGCCGCCATCGATAAAGTGCATGAACTCAAACCCGATTTCCCGTTTATTACCGGTGTCGCTGGTGAAGATCCTGATGTCATCGCTTCTAAAGCGGACGTTGTTTTAGGTGTCGCGGAAATTCAAATGGGCACGAAGATGGCTGAACAGGCTGCCGCGATGGGCGCAAAAACATTCGTTCATTACTCTTTCCCACGTCACATGAGCTATGCGACAATTGTTGCTCGCCATGAAATTTTGAAAAAGAGATGCGAAGAATTGGGTATCACTTTTGTAGACGCTACCGCGCCGGATCCGACCGGTGATGCAGGCGTAACAGGTGCGCAACAATTCATTCTTGAAGACTTACCGCGCCAAGTTGAAAAATACGGAAAGGAAACTGCTTTCTTCAACACTAACTGTGGAATGCAACCAGCTATGATTCAAGCGGTTTTAGCTACCGGTGCTTACTATCCGCAGCAATGCTGCCCCTCTCCTTATCATGGTTATCCGGAAGCGCTCGGAATTTCTATTCCAGAAGATAAACAAGGGGATGTATCCTATATCATCGAACAGATTAAAGCAAAAGTGGCAGAAGCAGGATTAACCGGTCATTTCTCAACCTGGCCAGTCCCAGTCAATATGATGATGGTCGAAGCTGGTGTCGAATATGGATTCGATTATCTGAACGGTGAAATTGATAATCTTGCCGACATCGATCATTGGACCGAATTATTCGTTGGCATTGCGAACGGCGCAAAAGTTGAAGTATTCCCGCTTGAATTGAACGACGTGGTTTACGATAACTACCTGCAAATTCTTTCGGATTATATTACTTTCTAATCTGAAATTTTCTATTCCGAGAAAAAATCGAAGGATATGAATAAATAAGGAAGAGTCTATCCAACCGGATTACCGGTTGGATAGACTCAAAATCGAATTAGGTTATTTCCGAAATATTTTTAAATGGGCATACGACACTTTGTTTTGTTCATAAATCAAATCCTTTTTTTATTCTCACAAATAAAGAAATGCTTTAATTTATGAATTTTTTCATGAGACAAATTGCCTCGGAGGTATAAATTGGATTCTGAATATGTCTTGAGAATGGAAAACATCACTAAGGAGTATTATGGCAATAAAGTGCTGAAGAATGTTTCTCTGAATGTGAAACGCGGCGAAATTCATGCTCTTGTCGGCGAAAACGGTGCGGGAAAATCTACCCTTATGAACATCTTGTTTGGGATGCCGGTAATTCATTCAACTGGCGGATTCGGGGGGAAAGTCTTGATTGACGAAAATCCTACCGTTATCAATTCCCCATTGGAAGCCATGCAAGCCGGAATTGGAATGGTACATCAGGAATTTATGCTGATTCCGAGTTTTACGATCGTGGAAAATATCAAAATCGGAAGAGAGATTTGTACGCCGAACTTTATTAGTAAAATACTCCGTGATAAAAATCTGGAAACATTGGACATGGAAAAAATGGCCGCGGACGCAAGAGCCGCGCTTAATCATGTCGGAATGAATATCGATGAGTATACTCGTGTGGCTGGACTCCCCATCGGCTACCAACAANNACAATTTATCGAAATTGCCAGAGAGATCGATAAAACCGGAATCAAATTATTGGTGTTTGATGAACCGACTGCCGTATTGGCTGAAGCAGAAGCCGATAGATTGTTGGAAGTGATGCGAAAAATTACATCCTTTGGAATTGCAATCATTTTTATTACCCATCGGTTGGAAGAAGTGATGGCGGTTGCTGATACTATCACGGTATTACGTGATGGTGAAGTAGTTGGTGTACGCAAAAACAATGAGACTTCCGTCATCGAATTAGCGAAAATGATGATCGGCCGACATATTGAAAGCATGGCTGGGAAAGAACAAACCGGACGGAATTTAAGCTTTGACCGGATAGCGCTGGAAACAAGAGATTTTTCTGTCGATATGCCCGGTGAGGAAGTGAAAGGTGTTGACTTAAAAATCCGCGAGGGTGAAATTTTCGGAATCGGCGGATTAGCCGGACAGGGAAAAGTAGGTATTTCTAACGGCATTATGGGGTTGTTCCCCGCAACCGGTGAAGTGATCATCTTCGGAAAAAATGTGAGATATTCTGTAATCGGAGAAACCTTGAAGCATCATACCGCTTTTGTATCCGAAGATCGCCGGGGAGTTGGTTTGCTTTTAGATGATTCGATCGCATTAAATATCGTATTTTCTGCAATGCAAACCCAATATCGTTTCCTTAGAAAATTTGGACCGTTTTCTCAAATCAACAATTCCGAAATGCAGTCATTTACGAAGGAAATGATTAGCAAACTTGATATTCGCTGTACTGGTCCCAATCAGGCAGTGGGTTCGTTATCCGGCGGAAACCAACAGAAAGTCTGCTTGGCAAGAGCTTTGACTCTGAATCCTCAGATCCTTTTTGTATCCGAACCGACACGAGGGATTGATATAGGTGCAAAAAAATTGGTGCTGGACGAATTACTAAAACTAAACAGAGAGAAAGGCGTTACCATCGTTATGGTTTCCAGTGAATTGGTTGAGTTGCGTTCGATTTGTGATCGAATAGCAATCGTCTCGGACGGTAAGGTATTCAAGATTCTCGATCCGGATGCAAGTGATATTGAATTTGGATTGGCAATGTCCGGAACGCTGGCGGAGGAGGAATTGGCAAATGACTGATCGTCTCAAATCAATATATCAATCTTTTGGCTTACCTCGACTTATCATTATTCTGTTTTTCTTAGCTTTATTGATCGCTGGAGGTTTACTTGAAATTCCCGTTCCGTCATTAATTAGCGATGTTCTGGTACGGTTCGGGATGAATGGCATTTTGGTCCTCGCAATGGTCCCTGGGATTCAAGCTGGAATTGGATTAAACTTTGGTCTTTCGCTCGGCATCGTAGCGGGCCTTTTAGGCGGAGTTATCAGTATTGAGTCCGGTTTTTCGGGTTTTGCTGGTTTGGCGGTGGCGATTGGAATCGGTATCCTGCTTTCCATCGTCATTGGAATTGGATATGGGTTACTGCTTAATTCCATAAAAGGATCGGAAATGACCGTCTCAACATATGTTGGTTTTTCGGCGATTGCGTTGATGAACATTTTTTGGTTAATTCTTCCGTTCCACAACCCGGATATGGTCTGGGCGATTGGGAAAGGGCTTCGTGCCACAATCGATCTCAGTAGCCGATATAAACATATATTAAATAACTTTATGACTTTCAATATTCCAACTTCCGCGGGCGATATTGTGGTTCCGACCGGACTGATTTTATTCTTTTTTATCAGTTGCTTCATTGTATGGTTGTTTTTGCGATCCAAGTCCGGTATTGCCATGTCTGCAGCGGGCGGAAATCCGAAATTTGCATTGGCTGCGGGAATCGATGAGAATAAGACGCGTATTTTAGGAACGACTATCTCTACCGTATTATCAGCGGTCGGCATAATTGTCTATGCACAAAGTTACGGTTTTTATCAAATCTATAACGCACCGCTGATGATGAGTTTTGCGGCTGCAGCCGGTGTTCTAATAGGTGGAGCGAGCATCAGTCGCGCCAAGATTTCGCATGTCATTATTGGGACATTTCTTTTCCAAGGGCTGCTGGTACTCGGGTTACCGGTGGCGAATAAATTATTGCCGGAAGGGAACCTTTCCGAAGTAATGAGGATCATTGTGTCCAATGGCATTATTCTGTATGCTTTAACCAAATCTCAGGGAGATAAATAATGACAAATTCAACTGCGCGAAAAATCACTTCCTTCCTGTTTGCATATAAAGTGCCGGTATTATTTATTCTCCTGAGTATCGGAGGAATATTAGTCTCCGGGCAATCTTTGAATTTCATATTGATGGAATTAGCTTCCCGTTTCGGACGTGACACCTTATTGGTATTGGCTTTAATTATTCCGGTTGTCAGCGGAATGGGGCTCAACTTTAGCATTGTTGTTGGCGCGATGGCAGCTCAAATCGCCATTTTTTTTGTGATGCATTTATTGCAGACAGTTATTCCAACCTGTCCACCGGTGCTTGCATTTTTACTATGTGTGCTAATTAGCACGCCTATCGCTTCTCTGTTCGGATATCTTGCCGGGAAATTATTCAATATGATGAAAGGGGCTGAAATGATTGGCGGCCTGATTCTGGGATATTTTTCTGATGGCCTCTACCAACTTTTGTTTCTTTTTATTTTCGGCGGATTAATTCCCATTGTTAATAAGACACTGATGATTGCTACCGGAATCGGGGTAAAAAATACCATTGACTTATCCAGTACCAAAAAAGTGAATGGATTGAAATATGCGATCGATAATATTTGGAAAGTCCCTTTGACCGAATTCCTTCAGCTGGTATTTGCCGGAATCGTCCTCTACGCGATCGGCGCTTTCCTCTACGGAAAAATAAAAAATCGAAAAGTGCTTACCGCTCGTTTTTGGATCCTTTTCGTAATCAGTGGGATTCTATTTGGCATTTCTTTTATTCCCGCTTTCATCCAATTTTCGATGATTATCAGCATCCCAGTCGTTACTTATTTGATAATAGTGGTTATTTGCTTGTTTATTCGATGGTTTTTGAAAACTAGATTAGGCCAAAATATGCGAGCTGTCGGTCAGAACAAAGTTGTTGCCAATGCTGCTGGAATCAATGTAGATAAAGTCCGAATTATTTCAATCATAATCTCCACCGTTATGGCGGCTTTTGGCCAATTGATCTATTTACAGAATATCGGAGTTTTCACCACTTATGGAGCGCATAAAAATGTAGCCCTCTATTCCATTGCCGCGCTTTTAGTCGGTGGTGCTTCGGTTCACAAAGCAACTATCGGTCAGGCAATTCTCGGCATTGTCCTATTCCATATCCTGTTTATTGTATCTCCGTTAGCTGGACAGACATTAATGAATGATGCAATGATCGGCGAATATTTCCGTGTATTTATCTGCTATGGTGTCATAGCCATGTCCCTGGCAATGCATGCTTGGACGATGAAAAATACAAAAGAGAAAAAGGTGATCGAACCGATCGCAATAGAAAGCGAAGTTAAGGGTAACTGAAATACATACTGCTTTTGATATTCAAACGTGCTTGGAAAAGGCTTTGGTGATCTCAACGAATTGCCAAAGCCTTTTTGCAGGGAAAAAAGATCTTCTTATTCTATCTCCTATTCAAATCGAGCCCAATTGACCGAAATTTTTTCGCTTAGATACGGTTTATAATTAAGATACTCCCTGATGTTTGAATCGGAGAAAGTTTTCAAAATTCCGGAGGGAAAAATAAAATGGAAACGATCTTTGCTCCGTGGCGGGGCGAATATATCAACGGTATCGGAAATCATGCAAAGAATCCGGACAACCCGCAAGAATGCGTTTTTTGCTCAGCCATAAAAGCAACCGACGATTTTGAACGATATATCATTTACAGGGGAATCAATGCCTTTGTTATTTTGAATCTATATCCGTATAACAACGGACATATGCTGATTATTCCTTATAACCATGTCAGTGATTTATCACAACTCAATACCGAAACTCATCATGAAATGATGGATCTGATCGTTAAAGCGCAGAAAGTCCTTCAGGATGTATATCATCCGCATGGAATTAATATCGGGGCGAATATCGGAACGGCTGCCGGAGCCGGCATTGACCAACATCTTCATTTTCATATTTTGCCTCGTTGGACTGCCGATGTGAATTTCATGACGACAATCGGCCAGACTCGAGTCATTCCGGAAAAATTGGATGAAACGTGGAAAAAAATTCGTGCATCTTGGCAAAAGATCGGTTGAAGAAATGGTAAATTTATGATTCTGTCACATTAAAACGCGATGAAAAACAATTGACGAAACTTCTTTAGGTCAGGTATAGTAAAGAATCAAAGCGTTTTTTTCAAAATACATTGCAATAGACTGGGGGAAGAATAAGAAATGGATTATTCGATGATCAGTAAACTGGAAAAAGCAAAAAGATATGCTAAAGAGCGTGATCGTTTCAAGATTCATTCTCTCGAAGCAACCGTTGAGGGATCAAACGGACCTCATGTCGTAAAATATAAGGATGGAAAATGGGAATGTGATTGTAGTTTTTTTCAGGGGAGGGGTCGTTGCAGCCATACGATGTCCCTTGAAATTATTCTCGAAGGCATGGTTGATATCGCTTACGAGGATCAGTAATAAAAATCAATGAATATAGGTAGGCATTACAAGCCTGGATCCATACGGGCTTTTTTGGCATGTAAACATTTTGAAATTGTTTTTTTACAATGATCTAAAACCGAAATGAGTTAAAGGAGGTAAGAAATTATGAAAGGTAACGAAAAAGTAATTCAAGCTTTGAATGCGAATTTAAAAGATGAAATGACTGCGATCGATCAATATATATTACATGCCGAAATGTGTGAAGATTGGGGATATTCAAAACTCCATGACAGTATTGAAAAACGTGCGATCACCGAAATGAAACACGCGGAAGCACTCATTGCAAGAATCCTTTTCTTGGAGGGAATTCCGATTATCAGCGAACTCGGCAAGCTGTCAATCGGGAAAGATGTTGAGGAAATGATGGCTTTCGACCATAAAGCCGAATACGATGCCATTCAATCTTACAATAATGCCATCAAAGTTTGTGTCGAAGAAAAAGATAACGGTACAAAAGAATTGTTTGAGGCCACATTAAAAGATGAAGAAGATCATATTGATTGGATTGAATCTCAGATAGATCAAATCAGTCAAATGGGAATTCAAAATTACTTGGCAAAGCAAGTGTAAAGTTCCAATCTGGAGGTTGCCTATTTCTCATCAGAAATTCAGCAATTCAGGGGAATTATGATAAAACAAGTCTTTGACTCAGCCAAAGACTTGTTTTACAATTTAAAAGGGTTTTGAAAATCGCAGTTT
>DCTP01000034.1 GCA_002329625.1 Leptolinea sp. UBA1437 | reverse complement strand
TTATTTGTTTCAGATCCTCTCGATATTTATCAATGGTCCCTCTGGTTCCGTAGGACATAATCTGGAAAAATACATTTTGGACTTGAACAAATAGATGGCTGCCTTCATAACTTTTCCCATCGATTGTGAAATAAGTACCTACCTGATAAGCATAGAACCCGTCTTTCGTAAAAGTCTCTTCCTCATCAAAGATCTCAAAGTCTTCCACTTGTTCAGCATATTTTCCGAGAATATCATCTGCCGCTTCTGAAGGCGATCCCCATCTATCGAAATGTTGAATGATAAATACGCAGGCTTTTTCATTGGATTCTTTCGGACAAAACAGATTTCCTCTTCCTTCTTTCCAAAAAGTGATCGGAACAGAAATATCTAAGGTGTAGTCTGTCGTAACCCATTTCTCAGCCGGAGGATAAAAATCATTCATNNCGATAAGGAGACTCGTTTTCCCACTCCGGTTCCTCCGTCTCGGCGACTGTTTCCTCTTCCAAAGCCGATTCTTCGGTCTCGGTGACAGTTTCTTCTTCCAAATCCACAACCTGGGTCGAGCCCTTCTTCATTACATCGATATTATCAAATCGAACCGCTAATTGCGTTCCTTTCGGAGCTTCGGCTGCCAAACCGAAAGTCCCGCCATGAAAACGGCTGTCCGTAAAATTAAATACGAGATAATCATTTAATTGAATTTCAAAATTATCTCCGTCGTTAATTACCGTGATACGGTTACTTTCGGAAGGAATAAAATATTCGCTTTGAACCGCTTCGCTTAGCGCCTCCCATTCATCGTCTTCTTTAGCATAGACTTGGAAATATCCGTCTCCGTACAACCTCACATAGTAAAAATTCGAGTTATCCTGGAGGTTATACAATAATCCGATTGCGCAGTTATCACAGGCATCCTCAAAATAGGTTTCCACACCGATCCGATAACCATCTTCCGGCAAATAGATAACCGGATCGGGCGATTGATAATTCAGTACATCTTTCTTAAGATTCATATCCCAGCGATATGTTTCATCTGTAAAAGAATAATCCACCGATCCCCAACTTCCTTCTTCCGGCATAAGATTCCAATCGTCCGGTTCTCCCGAAAAATCCTGCCGGTATATAAATTCGAAAGATTCGATTTCCCCGTCAAATTGTGAAAACACGACTCCGATATTGAGCAGCAAAATGAAAAATACCGGAGCAAGCCATCGAAATCCGATCATCGATGAATGGATATAATTTTTTTGGGAAGCGTCCATCATTCCTCCTTAATTGAATATACAGAAGCTTTTTCCAGCAATCAATTTTTTTTAAGCCGGTTGCCCGTTTTAATTTTGAAAATAAGGTCGAATATATTTGTTTATACATATTATATCTTCTGAGAAGAAAAAGAAAATAGGCAAAATTGAAGCAATACCGGACATACTATCACAAAAAATAAAGCGCAAAAAAAACAATCACAACGAACACCATTCTAGCAATCCTAGTTCATTTGCAATCACTCTTTTTTCGACGGTAACGAAATAGATGCCCTCAAATTTGTAATATCTGATATGAACAAGTATTTGAATGATATAAAATTAAAGCGACAAACAAAACACATGACAGTAAAAAATATTAAATAAGGATAAAGAAGATGCATATCACAACAGAAGAAAATGACATCGCGGAAGTGCTTTTCTCTGAAGAAGCGATTCAAAAAAGGGTAAAAGAATTGGCAGCTCAACTCACAAAGGATTATGAAGGATTGAACCCTCTGATGGTTTGTGTGCTGAAAGGCGCCTCATTTTTCTATGCCGATCTTTGTCGCCAGATCANNATTTTATGGCTGTTTCCAGTTACGAAAATGAATCAAAAACCACCGGCGTCGTCCGTATCATCAAAGATTTGGACAAAAACATTACCGATCGCCATGTGGTCATCGTGGATGACATTATCGATTCGGGTTTGACATTGAAATACTTAAAAGATTTATTGAGCGCTCGCAAGCCAGCTTCTATTAAAACGATCAGCTTAATCGAAAAACAACTCGGTTTAAAAGACAGAATCGTTCCGGATTATAACGGATTCACGATGGGCGATCATTTTGTGGTGGGATACGGCTTGGATTATTCCGACTATTATCGGAACCTTCCGTATATCGGCATTTTGAAACCCGAAACATATCAGTAGAATTTTCGTATACAATTTAATTGCCTTAATATTTTTTTCCACCAACCGGTCCGAAATTAGTTCTGTCCGTTTTGAGACCGGAATATAAAAACACGGAGATGAAAATGGAAAATTACCAGCCCGAAAAAAGGAAACCGGCGAATAAACCTTTCGGGATCAGTAAAACGTTGTGGATCACGATCGCCGTGATCTTGCTTCTTGTTTTATTTTTTATAACTTTTAAACCTGTTTATATTATGGTCGGACTCGGTCAGCAGGAAATGGGTGTCAAAATCCGGGCGGGTGAAATTACCGATATTGTCGGACCTGGCGGTATCTACAGTGATTTTGGCTTATATGTCAAAATGGAACGCTATAACATCGAAGGTGTCCAGTTTCAGGTATCGGATGACGAGGTCTTTACCAAAGACATGCAACCTGTTTATGTCGAAATCCGCGGACAGGTATTTCGTCCAGCTTTGAACAGTGTTAAAATCGCCGGAAGCGATGGTACGGTCCAATATTTCAGCAAGGATGAAATAACGAAAAACTTTGTGAACTATCGACAAATTTATACTGATAACAGTGCGCTTGAAACTCAAATGGATGGATTCTCTCGCCAAGCGATGAAGGTTTGTGTTGGACAAAATGATTTGAGAGGAAATGCTGTCGCTGAAGGGCGTGATATCTTGCGTAATTGTATTGAAGCGGAATTGGAAAAATTAACCCGGGATATCGGATTATATGTTAATAACATCGTTGTAACCGATGTGAGAGCTTCCGAACAGGCGATGGTCGTTATCAACGAGACTAATCAATATCTGCTGGACGCTGAAAAAGCCAAAGCCCAATCGCAAAAATTAGAAGAAGAAGGTAAAGCTAATGCCGTCCAAAAGGAAGCGGAGATAAGAGTTCAACAAGCCGCCGCTCAAGAGACCGCTAGGCAAAAAGTCGTCCTTGCACAACTTCAGGAGCAGGAATTGATTGCCAATCGAGCTGTTTTGGAAGCGGAAAAGCAAAATACGATTTTGGAGCAGTCGCTGAACGTCGAAAAAGCGAAAGCCGCTGCCGAATTGGCAAAGGCAAATCTTGCCGAGACAACCCTTTTAGCACAAATCTACCAGGAAAATCCGGCATATTATCAATACCTTATCGCTCAGTTGAATGCATCCGCCATCAAAGCTACGGATAAAGTGATGATCATTCCACAGGGAACCGTCCCGCAACTGGTCTTGGGTAACGATATTGTTCCGACATATCCGGTTGAAAGTAAACCGGTCGAATAAATCTTGATATAGGCAAAAAGGAGCTGCCTTTTTTAAACGAAAGGCAGTTCCTTTTTTTATTTATTTTGCAGAAGTGGATTCATCAGCTTCTAATTCATTCAATATTTCTATGGTCCATCTGGCGGCATTTCCGGCAACGGAGGCGCATTTTTCAGCATGTCCGCCGGCTGCGGCAAATTGCTGATTTTCAACCGGATCAGCCAAATTATAGGATCTCCCCATGTTCGCGGTCTGAACTTCTTTACAGGTAATCCCACCATAAGTTTGGATAAATTTATCTGCTAGTTTTCGGCCGATTTCCACAACCCTTCGATTCTTAATATCTTCGTCGAATTCTTGTCGAGTCCGACCGACACGACTTCCCAATACGGTAATTCCGCCAGCTAGCGCGCCACAGGTTCCCGTTCCGCATGAAACAGTCCCGCCGGATAATCCCTGAGCTGCTTTAAACACCGACTCATCAATTCCGCCGATCGTATCCATAATCGCAGCCAGGACACATTGCGAACAAGATCCTTTATTCGCCTCATATTCAAATGCCAACTGATATGCTTTTTCTGCCACTTCTTTTGAATAACTCATTTTAGAATCTCCTTTTTTCCTAAAACCCATTCGCTTTGATCTTGATAAATGTAAGGCAATCCTTGACATAAGCGGGTAATCCAATTCTCTTGATCCTTCTCAACCCATGAATTGATCCCGAAGAAAACCAAAACCGCTTCGCCTTGAATTACCTGGTTGCGAATCGTCGCCATAGTCTCATCATAACCCGGCCGCTTGATTCCTGTGGACGGATCGATCGGATCCAACAAAGCATACGCTCCGCGACCGGCAATCAAACTGACCGCTTCGGGTTGATTGGAATAAATTACGGTGTCCTCGGGCATCTCTTTGATCAGGTTCATCGCCGGAGAATCTTCCCATCCTTGCCATGCCCATCCATATCCCACTTCACCAAAGCGTGGAATGAATTTAATCAGATTTTGAGAAGAAGTCATCAGCAGAAAACCATAAACAGCCAATAATGCAACGGTCGGAAATATTTTTTTCTTCCGTAAAAATATCCCAATTAAACTCAAAAGGGTTAACAGCATCATCATCAGGCAGGGATATAGAATCCGTTCCTCAATATTTACCGACCAATCTAAGAATGTGATCGTAATAAAGATAACAGCAAGATAAACAAACAGATAAAGAACAAAAGCCCAAATCATTCGAACTTCAGTGGATATTTCTTTTTTTCGAATCGATAACAGGAACGTTCCCAGCAAGAAAAGAACACCGACAATACTAATTAGAATTATTCCCAAACGCATCCATGAAACAGGCGTCGTGACATTCTGGTATCGCTCCGGATATATCCATCGCCAAAAAATCATTATCCCGGCATTAATCTCTTCTCCGGAAAGCGGATGGAAATAAGCCTCTCGGTTGGTAACATTCCCCGAGACAATCAGATTCCGAATCAGCCAGCTCATCATCAAAGGAACCGAACCGAGTAGAACCCATCCGATCGCTTTCATTCGCCGAACGCGTGCGGGGGGAAGAAAGAGCAGAATTCCCGCTGTCACCGCCAAAGACACCACCCCAACATAACGGGTCAGAAAAGCGGCTCCGCAAAAAATCCCACATAACAACCACTGGACCCATGAATCGGTCTGAAAACCGAGCCATAGCAGATAAAAAGCCATTAATGTACAGAAGAAAAACAGCGGCTCCGACATCGCAAACACTTGAAAATACAGGAATGGTTTGGAGGCACAAAACAGAAGAGACCCGGCGAGTCCCAACCAACCGTTTTTAGTCACAGCTCGCACCAATATTGCGATCATCGTTATATTTAATAAGTAGAAAATCAGGCTGAATGCCCAGGCGGCCTGAATTCCGTCGGCACCGAACAGGATCGGTACGGAAAGGAAAATTGAATATAAGGGGGGAAAATTGGTAATCGGTTTAATGGTTCCCCCGCCGCTCTCACGATAATATCCGTTTCCCTCGGCGATCGATCGAGCTCCGTTAATATAATTGACGGAATCACTGACTAACCCGATACCGGAAGGCGTAGTCTTAATAAAAATGAATGCACCGAGTATCAATATGCATGCCAAAAATAGAAAGAACAGGTTTCCGGAATAGGATTTTTCAGTCATTGGTTGATCTCGAACGATGAAGCGGTCTCTTCTTTTATACAGGCATTGGCAACATGTTCCGCATAGGTTTCCGCAAAATTGTGAAACGGTGATCCGTCACAGCGCATCCTAAAATAATAATAATCGGTTTCGGGCGCATTTACCACCGCTTCCAATACTTCAAAATTAAAATTACAGATCGGCGTAGGAGGAAATCCGCTATAAATGTAAGTATTGTAAGGAGATTGAATCGATAAATCAGAGCTTGTTAATGGATTTTTCCACCAGGTTTTCTCAGTTTTATCCCAACCGATGGCATATTGAACGGTAGGATCGCTTTGAAAAGGCATTCCCAATCGATATCGATTCAAGAAAACCGAAGCAATTAGTCCGTATTCTTCGCTTGACATGGCTTCCCGTGAGACTATGGATGCCAAGGTTACTCCTTCCGCAACGCTGAGTCCTTTCCGCTGAAGGCCTTCTGCGACCTCCCGAGTAAGCTTTTGATTAAAAGTATCCGTAAATCCCTTCAAAAAATTTTGAACGGAGATCGACCGAGCGACGATATAACTCCCTGCCGGAATATATCCCTCTAAATCAGTTCCTCCCGCTGGATGAAGGTCATTGGGATAATTTCTCGCGGTTTGCAAAAATTCTTCCGGAGAAATCGAAAGCCCCGAACTCGGCAATAAATCAGCGATTTCCTCGAGACGCATTCCATTTAAAATCGAGAACTCAACCAGGCTGTTGCCCATATCTGTCAACACTTTCCCAATCTCCGGAATATTCGACCCCGCCGGAATAATATAACGGCCGGGTTTCAGTTGTCGATCCTCTCCGCTATAAATCAGATATCGAAGAAATAAATCCTCATTGGATAAAACTTGTTTTTCTTTTAATTCCCGGGCGATTTCTGCTGGGGTTTCTCCGGGTCTAACCGATAACAGTGTCTGATCGGTTTTATCCGATGCCGGCTCCATTAATCGGGTTAATTCAGGCTCCAATTGGGTAATCAGACGAAATTGTTGAAATCGACTTAATGCGGGGGAAGCCGGACCGATCACGCTTTCCACTTTCTTTTTCACCCCATTGAAGTGAACCGCAAGAAACAGAACCAACAGGATAAGGACGAAGCCCAAAATTTTCTTTGATCTTCGATTTTTCTTCTTTCCAAGACGTTCGGAATCCGGTAAACCGTTTTGTATTCCTTCCGATTCTTGAATTACGTCCGGTTCTTTTTTATTCATCCTGTTGATTTTCCTTTTTATATTGCTTTTGAAATGCGAGCCAGTCTAAATAATCCTGAAGGATATAAGCAGCTGCCCGGGCATCCTGATGTCCGCGACGCTTTGATTTGGGAACATTCATTGTGATATAAAGATCTTGCACCGCATTCGTGCTTCCGGATTCATCCCAGAGAATGACTTCTCCGCGAAAGTTTTGTCGAACGGCATCCGCCAAATTCTGCGCATGCCGAGCGGACGAACCGATTTCTCCATTCTGTCCCACTGCTTGGCCGATTAGAATCGTTTCGGCATCATTTTCCAGCGCAATCGAAACGATTTTTTGAACATCCTGATCCCTTCCGACATGGCGAATCACGCCGAGCGATCGGGCTGTGATTCCCAGCGGATCGCTGATCGCTAAACCGATATTTTTTTCGCCCGGATCGACGCTTAAAATTCTCCCCATTGCTGATCCTCTATTAAAATATTTGAAGAAACGAAAGGCAATCGGGAAAGCCCTTTCGGCCATATTTTGATGGAAGGTTCCGATTCAAGGTTAATATGCTCCCTAATGGTTTTTTTTGCGTCCTGAATCGTCTTCCCGGAAATTAATTCTCTCAACTCACTGTAATCCACAAATTGCACCCCCGATTGACTTGCTCGCACTTCCAATTCATATTGATCATCGTTTCCGGAATCCGTCTTTTCCGATACGGAAAATTGAATGGAATCATTGATCGGAATAAAAGCATTTTGCGAGCCAGCTTCGAGGTTCATCCGTATCTGCTGAATAATAAGCTGACGACTGATTGTCCGTA
Source organism: Leptolinea sp. UBA1437 (assembly GCA_002329625.1). Taxonomy (GTDB): domain Bacteria; phylum Chloroflexota; class Anaerolineae; order Anaerolineales; family Anaerolineaceae; genus Flexilinea. The sequence goes on along the minus strand of DCTP01000034.1, from coordinate 3,154 downwards.
CTTCAACTTCTATTGTTTGCGTAAGCGTCAATGTTTTTCCGGCATATCCGATTAGCGGATCTGACTTTTCAGAAATTAAATTGCCGATTTTCAGTGTCTGCATTAGAGGAACCCGAAGATTTCCCGCTTTTTCTTGAACTTCCGCTGCCGGCATTGATAAAATTTCTTGGCGGATTTTTTTGACTGCCGCATCATAATCCGCTTGAGTCGGTGTGATAAAAATTCCGTCGCTTCCGCCGCTTGTCGGTTGATCCTGTATGATCTGTATACATCGATCATAAGGAACCTCGATTGCGTGAATCGATTGAGCCGGTAAATTGAAGGAGTCACCCGGCTTGTCCGCTTCGATCGGTATTGTGGTTTCGGTTTTCGCGGGAAGAACAATATCGGTTAGATTATGAAACAGCCAAGGTTGATCGGCTGAAGCTGAAAAATGAGTCCCCGATGGAATCAATTGTCTTTGATCACAAACATTGGTTAATCTGAGGGTACCGGTCGACAATGTGCCTGCGGACTGAATCGTACCGCTGGCAGGCACGGTAACCGTTTTTTCAACCGTAAAACGCATTAACTCCGAAGGAACCCCACCGTTCAGAGTCATTGTCTCCAACGTATTGCTGGTCCAAAGCGGAAGAATAATCTCTCTTTTCGTTTCCACCGGTTGGATAGAGATTACCGCGTGAGGTACAATCAGAAAAAACAGAAACACAACCGCAACCATCGCTACCAAAAATAGCGGTAATTCCGATGAAACGGGTACTTTTTTTTCTCTGAGCTGATCCCTTTCCGATTTCAGTTTTGCGATTCTGATCGCACGGACGCTTTCCGATCGTTTCATTGGGAAACGGTCTTTCCGATTTGTACCAGCCACCGGAATCGAATCAACTTCCGGACAAACCGGAATATTATGTTCCGCCGCTTTCCTCATAATTTGTTCATTGGAAGACACAAAGACCAACTTGACGTGATTTCGTTCCGCCCAGCCGCTGATTCGCCCGAAATCCAAAGGGTCATCAAGTAATTTACCGCGCCTCTGCCATAAAATCTGGATTTGCGTTAAGCCGTAAGTTGCCTGATACGTTTGGTTCAGTTTATCCAGAATAGAGTCGATATTATCGAATGGCTGTAACTGAATTTTTTCGGTCTTCATCATGAAAAATTATACCTGAGTCTTATTTTTGCCGTTTTTTTCTATCCTTGATTCTTTTAAAATCGATATTCGAAATTCTTATCCGGTCAGGAAGAAAACGATTTAACGTATCAATGAGACATTTTTAATCATGTTGCGATGACGAATCGAAAAAAATCAAGGTATCGGTTTCATTTTTGTTTCACCTCAACCGAATTTTTCTCAGTATAATCGTTGCTATATGATGGAAAATGAATTAAAACCAACACAAAAATCGGCGGAACGGGCTTTTTTGGTCGGAGCCGAGATTAAAAATCAACCGGGTTTGTTATCGATTGCGGATTCATTGGAAGAATTACGTTTGCTTTCCGAAACAGCCGGATTAGAAGTTGTGGGAGAAACCAGCCAAAAATTGGATAAGCCCAATCCCGCTACCTATATCGGCAGCGGGAAAGTGGAAGAAGTGCGCGCTTTGGCCGAAGAAACTTTAGCGGATGTGGTTATTTTTGATAATGAACTCAGCCCGCGAAACTTGAGAGACCTATCCAAAGCCTTGGGTGATTCTGTTCGGGTGATCGATCGTACGGCATTAATTTTGGATATATTTGCGCAACATGCAAAAACCCGAGAAGGCGCTTTACAGGTGGAATTAGCCCAATATGAATACCGGCTGCCGCGTCTGACGCATGCCTGGGCACATCTGGAAAGGCAGGGAGCCGGCGCTTCAGGCAGAACCGGCAGCGTCGGAGGAGTTGGGCTGCGCGGCCCCGGTGAAACACAATTGGAAGTTGATAAGCGAGAAATTCGTAAGCGGATAGCGGTTTTGAAGAAGCAGATTGAAAAGATGTCCGATCATCGCAATCTGTATCGCAATCAACGGAAACATTCACAAATTCCGATCGTATCAATTGTCGGTTACACAAATGCCGGGAAATCGACGCTGCTGAATCTGATGTCGAATTCGGATATTTATACCGCTGATAAGCTTTTTGCGACGCTCGATCCGACCACCCGGCGTGTTAATCTTCCGGGCAACCATCTTTCTCTCTTTACTGATACCGTCGGCTTTATCCAAAAACTTCCGACACAATTGATAGCGGCTTTTCATTCCACCTTGGAAGAAATCACCGAAGCGGATCTCTTACTTCATATAATCGACATCTCTCATCCAAATGCTCTGGCTCAATTTGAAAGTGTTCAGGAGACATTGAAAGAAATCGGTGCCGAAAATATTCCCATACTCAATGTATTTAACAAAGCGGACCTTTTGGAAGATGCGGAAGAAGCGAAAAACCTGCTCGCCGAAACCGATCCCAACGCTTATCTGATTTCCGCAAAGACCGGGCAAGGTATCGATGAATTAAAAATGGGTATTATGGAACAATTATTTGAGAAAATGGTCCCGATTCGTGTTCGTCTTCCGTTCAGGGAAGGGGCTTTGATCGCCTTATTTCATGAGGAAGGAATCGTGGAATCGGTCGAAAACGAGACCAGTGGAGTTGTAATCCGAGGGGCTGTTCCGGGGCGTTATCTAACCCGATTCCAAAAATTTTTGGTATAAGAAATTATCCAAACAAAAACGGATTCCTTTCGGAATCCGTCGTTTTTCATTAAGAAAAATAATTATTCGCTCTTCGTCTCTTTCGTCATATTAATGACTTCACGACCGCGGTAATAACCGCAACTTGGACATACGGTATGTGGTAAACGCATCTCACCGCAATTCGGACACTGGGTCAGATTATTGACAGTCAAAAAATCATTTGCGCGGCGGCGATTTCTGCGCGCACTGGAAAGTTTTCGTTTTGGTAGCGGTGTCATTTTATAAACTCCTCATTTCTATCCACCATAAATATACCTATTCAACAAGGCGAAGCTAATTATATTCAACCAGTACCACTTCGTCAACTGTGAATTTATTCTCTGATGACAGTTTTTTATCTGAAATGTATCAAAGCATATCAATATCATTATCGTTTGAAAATTTAAGTTTTCCTTTTCTTTAACGATTGATATTATTTTTGT